>DATLQY010001060.1:0-3314 GCA_035534975.1 Pirellulales bacterium | reverse complement strand
GCCGTGGACATCAACAATGTGCGGGTGCTCCAACTGCGCGGCGGCCATGGCCTCGTTCTTGAACCGGGCAAGTTGCCGCGCGTCGAGCGCGCCGGCGAATGGCAGCACCTTGAGGGCGACTCGACGGGAGATCGTGTCATGCACCGCCTCGTAAACTACGCCCATTCCGCCGCGGCCGATCTCGCGCACAAGGCGATAATCCCCGAGCACGCCCCGGAGTTGCTCATCACCGCCGCGCAGCGCTTCGCCCGCATCCTCGCTCGCCGCGGCGGCCGAGCCCAACAAGGCAAACAGCTCCAAGGAGGGCAGTAGCGCTCGCAACTCCTGAGCATGCTCCGCGTGTTGATCCAAGAACGCCTCGACGTCGAACGGCCTGCCAGATTGCAGCCCGGCGGCGAGCTCATCAGCCAGCTCAGCCAAAACGTGATCGTTCGACGAGCTGCGACCGCGAACGTCGTTGTCCAGAGGTAACTTCATCGTTCATGCCTCCTTCCCGGCATGAATGCCGGGGCTATGACCGCTTCGCGGGATGCCCCGTGAACGGGGCGGTTTAGGAATCGCTCGAATTGAAGACTCCGATCTTCGCTCAGTTGGGCGATCAGTTGCTTGAAATCCTCGCCTCTGCCCAGCGCCTCGAAGACGGGGCCGCAAATTTCGTTGCCCATTTGCATTTTGCATTCTGCATTTTGCATTTTCAATTGTCGACTGAAGCCCTCCTCATACCTGGCCTTCTTTGATAAGCTCCTTGACCCGGGCCATCGCCCGCAGGTGTCGCATTTTGACGGCCGACTCGCTGATCGCCAAAACCTCGGCCGTTTCCACCGTCGAGAGATCTTCCAAATAGCGCAGCTCCAGCACCTGCCGGTCGTTTGGACTCAGTCGCGACAAGATATCCCGCACCCGCGTGCGAAGCTCGTCGCGGACAAGCCGGCGGCTAGGACTGCTGCCACCGCCCGACAACCGGGCGGCCAATTCCAAGGCCGAGTCGTCATTGATCAGCAGGTTGTCCGGGTCTTCACGCAGCAGGCTGCGATTCTTGGACTTGATATGTCGCCGGTGGAGCACGATCAGCCGCTCCATTGTGAGCTGTCGCAACCAGGGATAGAAGGCCAGCGGACGTTGCTTAAGGTAATCGTGCAGTTTTCGTGAGGCATCGACGAGCGCATCCTGGACGACGTCCGAAGGGTCAACGCGGGCGGCCAGCCGCGCATCGATCCGCACCGCGACCATCCGCCGCAACCGCGGACGAAATGCGGCGAACAACTGCTCGACCGCCGCCGCGTCGCCCTGCGCGCTGCGCCGCACCAATTCGTCGGTTTTGGTCTGATCGCGTGGCATCTAACTCGACAATTCACCCCCTACTACTAGTCCTGCGCGAAACCCGAAAAAGGTCACACCTATTCCGCAAACGGTCCGGGGGCTAACCCGTTTCACTACGGTAGCATTCGCGGCCCGTCGGTCAATCAGTTCACTGGTCAGGGAGCACCGTGAGCAACTTCGTCATACGAAACGGTGATGTTTCTCGCCCGTCGCGACAGCCTGCAAGAGATTGAGTGGCAGTGACTTACGGCGACTGGCTTGGATCGGCGGTTCGGTGTGTGCCGCTCCGGAACACGACAGGAAACTACGGCCAAAAATCCCCTACCCGCCCCGGAATTCAGGCGATCCTACTTGCGGCCGCACTGCCCGGCCGCTGCCGTCGGCAGCGTTCGGGCAAATGGGGCGGGGAGGACAAGTTGTTTGAGCCGGCGCTTTCTGGCTGCCAACGTGATACCGGGATACCCGGGCAGTGGGTCGCGGGCGGTACCAAAACGAGTGGCACAGACGGTTGCCGGCGGCACGGGAACACCATCAAAAGGCGGGCGGCCAATCTGAGCAGGCGGTCAAGACAATGAAGAAGCGGATGCTCGGCTACCATCGGTTCGAGTTCTTTCGGTCTGGCTGGTTCAACGCGGGCATTCCGTTCTTGCCCCTGCTTTTGCTACTCGCATGGGCTGTCATTGGAATTCTCCATATGTTCGGTTTGCTATGAGCGCGTTCCCTCAATGCCCCCGTTGCTCTCGCCGAGCGCTTGCGCGTAGAACGGAATTCATTCCCTTGGAAGGGCGCGGTTCCCTCGGCCGTTTTGCAGCGTCATCAGGAAACTCAGCTCGAATGCTTTTCTTGGACAGGATTCGAGGATGTTCAGGATACGGTCGCGCAATTCTAAGACTCGCTTACCATCCTGTTCATCCTGTCACGCATTCCGCCACGGTTACCAGCCCAGTCACGTTCATTTCGTCGCCAGCCCCAGTTCTCCCGTAAGCATGCGGCCTCGTACACTCTCCGCGAGTCATTCCTGCCGCTCGACGACGACCGGAATCGACACGTGCGAGGCATGTTTCGCCGACCGGTAGATGCGGTGCGTCGCCGCTTTGAAGTCGGCGGCGCGGGCGGCGAAAATGTTGGGCACGAACGTCTGGGGGTTGCGATCGATCAACGGGAACCAAGTGCTCTGCACCTGGACCATGATTCGGTGCCCCTTCAAAAACGTGTGGTTCTGGGTGTGCAGGCTGAAACGGTAGTCGAGGACCGCGCCGGGCGCGATCGGTTTCGGGGTTTCGAAGCCCGCGCGGTAACGGCCGCGGAATACCTCGTTGGCGACCATGAGCTGGTAGCCCGCAAGCTCCCAATTCTCCGGATAGTGCTCGGGATAGACGTCGATCAGCTTGACCACCCAGTCGGCGTCGCCGCCGCTGGTTGCGGCCTCGAGCCGCACGCCGACCTCGCCCGCGATCGTCAGATCACTGGCGAGCGGCCCGGTCTCCCAGCTCAAGACGTCGCTACGGTCGTCGACGAAGCGCTGGTCCTCGACGAGCCAGGTGGACCACCTCGATCCGCCGGGGAAATACGTGGGCTGGATCGGTCGATGGCGGTAGGGGACCGGGTGCGACGGGTCGGACAGGTACTGATCGAATGCGTCGTCGGCCGCCGTCTCCGGAGGATCGAACGAGAGCGTTTCGCCGGGCCCGAAGTAAAGCCGGCGGACTTCGCAATTCGACGTGGGTGGCCAAGTGTCCCAATGGCGCCAGCGGTTCGTGCCGGCCTCGAACGTCAGCGCCTCGGGCATATCGAGCGTCCCCTTGTCCTTGAGGAAATAAGCGAACCATGGGGCCTGGACCGCCTCGCGGAAATGCTTGGCGGTGGCACTGTCGAACGTGATCGGCCCCAAGTGATCGCCCGGCTCCGAGCTCCAGCCGCCGTGGTTCCAAGGGCCGACGACGAGGTAGTTTTCGTGTCGCGTGTCGAAACGCTCAAGCGCCTCGTAGATTCGC
>DATLQY010001059.1:0-3738 GCA_035534975.1 Pirellulales bacterium | reverse complement strand
GACAAGCGGCTGTGGCATTGATGGTCAATGATGTGTTTCATGAAATCAAACACTTTCGCTAGTGGCCCCCCGTATTGGAGGCGCCGAACATGCGTGAATTGAACCAATACGCAATCAGTCAGATCCTCGGAAGCGAAATGTCGCTCATCGAGGAGGGTCGGTTCGGCAATTTGGGCCTGCTGCGAACAACCGCGGAATCATTCGCGCGGAATTCGCAAAAAAAACGAGCAAGCAAGTCTCAAGGCCGGTCGCTTGACGAAGATCGCCTCATCGTCGGAGCATTCGAGACCGTTCGTCAAGGCGCCGCGCCCGATTCCATCCTTTGGGACGGTACGCTCGCAAGAAAATTCGAGCGACAGTGCCGTAGCGTCGGCCTGTCAGCTCCGGCATCCCACTTGAATCGGCGCTTGCTGAACGTGCGGAAGAACCAGCGCCGCTACGCCGGTTTGGGAGTTGTCATCTCACCCACGACGAAGAGTGTTCCACATCCGAGTATTGCGCCGCAATTCGCCCACGCCATCGAATTCGCACTCGTCCAACTTCGTTACCGGTACGGTGTGTCGATTGACGACGTGTTGATCGATCCGGAGTTGGGCACGAAGTTCGAGGAGATGGCAGGCGCCATGGCGCCTGGAATTTCGGCTGCCGAACTACGTCTTGGCGCCCTCTATCTACGCAAGACGCGCCATTGCAAGAAGCAGGAATTGCCCTTGTTTGAATCGCTGGATCCTGCGGTTCTTGACGAACAATGGCGCACTCCCAAGGCTGTAGGAAAAACGGCCCGGCAATCAGTTCCTTCTGCCCCGGGATTAATCGAGGTCGACGAGGGTCATCGTTGCCTTTACGTTACGCAAACGGACGATCTGGCGCCCGCGGTCGAACAACTCTCCACCGGGCATCCTTTTGAATTGATGGCCAATCATTTCTGGAAGCCGCACCTCGACAAGCTTCGTCTGCGTTTCATTGCCGGAGACAAAATCAATGGTGTCCGCGCTCGCCAATGGGAGCTGCGTCTGATTAAGGACCGCGAGCCGGTTTTTAACTGGCCTCTATGCGCGGCAGCCGCCTGACGAGGGGCCGGCGGGCGACGCAGTTCAGCCATTGCGGCCGTTTTTGGGATTGGCCACCTCCTCACCTCCTCACCTCCTCACCTCCTCACCTTCGCCCCCCTCGCCGCCCGCCGCCGCGCCACGTTGGGCGAGATCGTCGACGCATTGGGGCAGTCGCTGGGGAGGTACGGGATGCGGGCGTGAGCGGTCCTGGTCCTTTCGAGCCTTTCATTTTCACTCGAAAAGCCCTCAAGACAGTTCAAAATCGTCCAAATCGCGTCTCCTTTGACAAGATCTGGTTGCTAAGCACGCGGCGGCTGGCTCAAGATCTCCGGGAAATACGCATGCCCGCCGATCTCGCCAATCGGTTTTTTGCTAACATGACCTTGCTAAACGCAAAAAAACGCGCGCCGATTTCCAGCGTCTTGGGGGGTGCGAAGAGACATGAATCCTATCGAACCGGCCGCGAGTGAATGGCACGGCTGCTTCGACGTGCGCGGCTGGTCGGGCCAGGTGGTGAGCGAGTCGCTTTCGCACCCGGCGAAGTTCGCCTACGGGCAAATCGAGCGGATCGTGCGTCACGGGCTTGAGCAGGGCCATTGGCGCCCTGGTGACCTGATCGGCGACCCGTTCGGCGGCGTCGGACTTGGCGGCATCATGGCGGCGTACCACGGCATCCGCTGGCTGGGAGTCGAGGTCGAGCCGGCCTACCACGCGATCGGTTGCGACAATTTCCGGATGAACCGCGTTCGGTGGGAAACGTTGGGTGTTCCGCAGCCTGTGATCGTACTGGGCGACTCGCGCAGGCTGGACGAGGTTCTCAGCCAACAGGGGCGGGCTGCCTGGGACGCGGTGATCACCAGCCCGCCTTACGAGTCGGTGCAACTGCAGCAGAACGCCGGCTACTGGGAACGGAAGTTCGAACGTTATCCTGAGCTGCGGCACATCCAACGCCCGCATGGCACGAACACGCTTGGGGCGGCGCCGCGCTACGGTTGGGCCGAAGGGCAAATTGGCCGTTTCACGGGCAAGCGGTACCGCCGCATGATGACGGCGGTGTACAGCCAAACGCTGGCCGCGCTGCGGCCGGGCGGCGTGGCCGCGATCGTGGTGCGTGATTACGTGCGCGACGGCGAGCGCGTGCCTTTTGCCGACCAAATCTGTGAGTTGCTGCGCGCCATCGGTTTCGAGATTTTCCAGCGTACTCGCTGCATGATGGTCAAGGAGCGTAGGCACCCGTCGCTGTTCGGCGACGAGATCGTCGAACGGCGCGAGGCGAAGGGGTTCTTTCGGCGGCTCGCCGAGGAGCACGGCGCCCCTCCCATCGACTGGGAAGAGGTGCTCTGGTGCCGCCGAAGTACGGCAGGCATCCCGGCCTGACTTCCGTAGCGTTTCGCTCCGCCAAAAAAAACACCCCAAGCCAGTTTGGCTCTAAATTGCAGGCATCCGCAAAAGAGCCCTTCTCGGGTAAGGCTTATCCTACTCGTGTTCCGGGTCCACGGTGGCATCCGACCCCATTGAGCTTGCCTGTTGTAGAATCGGTAGTGGTGCCCCAGGTGCGTTGCTGATTTTTAGCCGGTCGGTCTGCCGTTGAGGCGTGCCTAGTTCTTGGGCAGCCTAAAATCGCCGTGAGCCACTAACCAAATCAACAAGGCCGCGATTGCAACCCAGAGGATCGCGTAGGTAAGTAAACAGCCCTTGGGCACTAGGCTCAAAGGGCTCCATTGCTCCGGGTTTTCTGGTGGCATCGGACTACCGCCTTGAGAAAGACTCGCCCCCATTCTACTGGGGCTGCCTTGTGGGGAGGAAGGGCCGGGGCCGGCATATCGACCGGATCGACCTGGCGCGGTAGACTGCGCCCATCGGGACGGCCGGAGTAGCTACCGGCTGGCTTGCCCGGCATCGCGTCGCGTTGACTCCCGGCGGATGACCGGGCGAGCAAGCCCGGCAGGAGTCAAACATGGACGACGAAGCGTATCAAAAAATCTCGGCAGAGTTCCCATTCTGGACCGTGGTTGACAAGGAAAAGTGCGAGCAGCTTGGACTGGCGAAATCCGTGGTGCGATTTACGTGCATTCAGCGAGAGTCGCCAGTTTGTCCGTTGTTCACCGACGACGACCTCGCGCAACGATTTCTTGAAACATACGGATCGACTGGCCGGGTATCGGTGTGCCTAGCTGAACCTCCTGAGCTATTGGGACTGCTGACCGAAATCCAAGCAGCAGGATGTAAATATGTTGGATTCGACATCTCGACCATTGGCGGCCATTCAACCGGAGACATCCCGGAAATCGGCGAAGTGCTCGAATGGGTTAGGCGAAAAGCGGCCGAGACGGAAGCAGACGATGAATGGGAAGCAATGGGTTAAGCAGATGCTGGAAGAAATTCCAAGCGTCCCATTTACCGGCGGCGAGATTTCGTTTGTTGACCACTGGTAATTGGTTCACGCCAGCACGGCCGCAAACAACTCGTCGAACGTCCAAGTATGATCGGCCAGGCCGGCCATGACGGCGGCTGTGGGGCGCCGCCGGCCGCTCTTGTTCGGCTTGCGGGTTCGGCCACGTGAGCCGGCCGGCCACGTCTTGCATGAAACGGCGGGCGTTGTCGCCAGTGCGCTTGCCAAGCCGGAACGACGGCATGAGCTTGGTTCGCTGGTCAATGCAGGTCCAAGTGTAAATGTCGCCTTGAT
>DATLQY010001058.1:0-3568 GCA_035534975.1 Pirellulales bacterium | reverse complement strand
TTCTCACCACCGTGCCTGCCGCACGATCGCCGCCGTATTGGCGAAGGCGAGTTTGGGCCGTGTTGTGGCGATCGTCAAGCTCCGGGGGCATACACTTGACGCCCGCCCGCACGTGCATCAAGCTGACGGGCATGCCCAATTCCTTCGTCAGGCACCTCACGCTACCGACGCCCAAGCGGCGCCGGGCGCAGTTCCCCTTGGTCACGCTGCCGCACGTTGAAAGGAGAACATCATGCGAAGTCGCCCTCGTCTACTGATTGGGTGCCTGGTTGGTTGCCTGGCTTGTCTTGGGCTTGCTACCTCGTGCGGCAAACGAGACGCGGAGGCCGAGGCGCCGACTCCCGAGGAGGTCGTTCGACGGGTAGCCGATTTCTACCGAAAGGCGGACAGCTTCGAGGTGGATTTTGCGCAAACGACGAACGTCGAGACCGAGGGACTCAAGCAGCAGACCGTCTCCCAATCGCGAATCGTCGCGGAGCGACCCAATCGGCTCGCAATGCGCACGAAGACCGGGTCGCAGGGGTTCGACGTAATGTCGGACGGAAAGCAGCTCTACACGAGCATGCCGATCCTTGGCCGGTACACCAAGGCGCCGGCGCCCCAGACATTTGACGAACTACTGACGAACCCGCAGTTCGCGCTGTTGGGATTGGGCGGCAATCGTGGTCCTCTGCTCGAGCTACTGGCGACGGAACCCTACGCGAAGATCATGGAAGGAGTAACAGCGACGAAATACGTGGGCAGGGAAACCATCGACGGGATGGCCGCGCACCACTTGAAGTTCACGCAGAAAGTGGACTGGGACTTGTGGGTCGCGGCGGAAGGCGAGCCGCTGGTATGTCAAATGTCGATCGATGCGGGCAAGGCGCTGGCGCAGGCCGGGCCGATGGCGAAGCTCTTCGAGAACATGAAAATCACGTCGGTTCAAAGCTACAAGAACTGGAGGTTCAATACGAAACCTGGGGCGAACGCCTTCACATTTCAACCACCCCCCGGCGCAAAAGAGGCGAGAAACCTCTTGACCGGCGCAGGACAACAAGATTTCAGCAAGCTGTTCGACGGCTTCAAGGGTGCGCGCGGCAAGCAGGACGTCCGCGTAGAGATTCAGCAGGCCAAGGACCATCAATTGGCTTGGGCCGAAGGCGTCGGTGCCCAGGTGGAAACCACCAATTCGATTGGGATGAAGATGTGCCTGATTCCGCCGGGCGAGTTTCTGATGGGAAGCCCGCAGGCGGAAATCGATCAACTGGTACAAACCACCTCGGACGAGCACATCAAAAACATTTACCGTGGTCAAGGCCCTGAACATCGCGTGCAGCTCACGAAGGCGTTCTACCTGGGCTGCCACGAGGTCACGCAACAGCAGTACCAGGATTTGATGGGCGTCAATCCTTCGGGCTTCGCGCCCAACGGTTCCGGAAAGGGCGCCGTCGAGGGCCTCGACACCAGCCTGCATCCTGTCGAAACAGTGAGTTGGTTCGACGCGGTGGACTTCTGCAACAAGCTGAGTGAGAAGGAGGGACTGCCGCCTTGCTATTCGCGCGACGGCGGAGCCGTGACGTTATTGGCCGGAAGGGGCTATCGCTTACCCACGGAGGCCGAGTGGGAGTACGCCTGCCGTGGCGGCACGACGACACTGTGGTCGTTTGGCGATAATGAACAAGATACTCCCAAGCACGCCTGGTTCCGCGCCAATGGGGCTGATCGGACGCATCCGGTGGGCCAATTGGAGGCCAACCCGTATGGACTTTACGATATGCACGGCAACGTCTGGGAATGGTGCTGGGATTGGTTTGGCCAGTACCCCGCCGTGCCCTTCAGCGATCCGACAGGTTCCGCCGTCGGAAACCGCCGTGTGCTTCGTGGCGGCAACATCGTCGACGATCCATCATACGCTCGCTCCGCGTTCCGCTACGTCTTTGAGCCCGAAGCCAAGTACAGCCACTTTGGGTTCCGCGTGGCCAGGAGTTACTAACGAATGCAATAGTCGCCCAGGGAGGCCCGCGCCGTGCGAATTGAACTGCATGGATTGACCAAGCGTTATGGGTCGGTGCCGGCGCTCGACGACGTTTCGTTGACGATCGAACCGGGCCAGGTCGTGGCCGTGCTGGGGCCCAACGAGGCGGGCAAGACGACGCTCTTGCGCTGCCTTTCGTCGATCGCCGCCCCGGACCGCGGCGACATGCTCTACGACGGCGAGCCGTTCCGCCGCGACAGGCTCGACCTGCGCCGCCGGGTCGGGTTCTTGTCCGACGTGCCTTTCGTCTACCCCGACATGACCGTGTTACGGCACATCGGTCTCGTGCTGCGGCTCTACGAGGCCGACGTCGAGGGGTTCGAGGAAACGGCTGCCGCGGCACGTGCCGTCCGATCGGGGGTAGTTGTGTGCCTTGCTTGCGCCGCGGGTCAGTGTCGAATCAGGCGGCGTGCTTCACGCATCTTCGAGTTGCTTCTTCATCTCTGGGCAAGCGTCGGCGCAGTCGCGACACCGCTTGGCGCACGCAGTCATGTGCTCGTCGTCCTCGAACTTCTCGCAAGCGTCGGCACACTGGTCGCACGCTTGGGCGCACGCCGCGCAGACCAAGGCGGCCAGCGGGCCGCCCCGCGCGCCGATCTTGGCGCAGATCGAACACAGGTCGGAACAGTCGTTGCAGAGCGCCGCCGTGGCGGCGTGCGACGCTTCACCTTCCAAAACCTTCGCCGCGCAGTGCCCCGCGCAAGCGGCGCACTCGACGGCGCAGGCCGCGCAGTCGTTGCAACAGGCGCTGCCGTGCGCCGGCGCGTGACCTTTTGGTTTTTTCGGCGCCTCGCCGGCCAAGACATGGGCGCCGGCCGAACCGGCGGCGGCGAAAGCAATCGCTCCCGTGGCGGTCAACCATTCTCGACGTTGCATGAATCAACTCCTGCTCAAGAGGTGTGTGGTCGGTGGGCCAACCTGCGGACCTGTTCGAGTTGGCGGGCTTGAACCTCGGCAATCTCGCGCTCCCGCTTCGGCACCTTCGGATCGAGAATGGGAATGCGCGCCAGCCGAATGATCAGATCCTGCTCATCGGGATCGCGCTGGGCGAACCGCTGCAAGGCGTCGGCAGCCATTTGGCCCGAATCGCCGACTCCGTCAAACCTTCGCCGTTGGTATATCATGGGAGTATCCCTTTGTTGCCTGCCAAGGAATCCGGCCCAGCTTCAGTATAGTGGATCGCGGGCTGCTTGTGGGGGAAATTCTGGAATTTGTCAGTTGTCATTTGTCAGTTGTCATTGGTCATTTGTTGGAAGACACAAAACCAGGCCGCTATCATCACCAATGACCATCGACCTTTGACCTTCGATCATCGTCGAAAGATCCCTTGACCAAAGACACATGACTGACCGCGTCATCAATTTCGGCGGCAACCTGCGGTTCAGCCCGGCCGAACACCTGACGCCGCGCTCAGAGGACGACGTGCTTCGGATCCTGGCGGAGCATGCGGGACGGAAAATCCGCGCGGTCGGACGCTTGCACTCGTGGAGCGAGGCGGTGGTGGCTGACGAGGTCCTGGTTGACTTGCGGCACCTGGACCAGGTGCAAACC
>DATLQY010001057.1:0-2842 GCA_035534975.1 Pirellulales bacterium | reverse complement strand
AGGATCAAGAGGGCTGCGACGAGTTCGAACGCGTCTTGCTCGAAGATCTGCAGCGCCTGGGGAAGTACCTCGAGCGGGTGCAGTTGAAATCCATCGACCCACGTCTCAAGAGCCGCGCCTTCTACGCCCAGGCCAACCTGTTGACCGGCGCGTTGTTGAGCCGGTGGCCCCAGTTTCACCAAAGCCTGAAGGAGTTCCATGATCGATCCGGACAAGCGTAATGCCATTTATCAGTTGCACCTCGCCGGTCGGCCGCTACGTGAGATCAGCCGGCAACTGCAAGTCAGCCGCAATGCCGTGCGAGCCGCGGCTTCGAGAGCCTGGAAGATCTGAATCAGCAGGCGTTCGAGTGGGCCACGGTCCGCATGCACCATCGTCCGGCGAGCAAGACGGGCTTGATTCCCGGCAAGGCCTTCGAGCACGAACGCGGCTACCTGATCCCACTGCCGCCCGAACTTCCCGCCCCCTACTGCTCGCACCAGCGCGGCACTGATCAGTACGGCTATGCGGCCTTCCAGGGCAACTACTACTGGGTGCCCGGCAGCAGCCGTGAAGATGTCAAGCTGCTCGAATACGCCCAATCCATGAAGATCTATCAGCGACAGATCTGCGTGGCCGAGTACGCCTTGCCGCCCTGGGGAGTGAAAAACGCGCACTTCAGTCCCGAGGGGCAAGGCGCTCCACCGCGTCTGCCCAAGCGTCGCAACCACGGTTCGCAGCACGAGGAGCAGCGGCTGCGCGCCCTGGGGCCCGCTCAGGGCGAAAGCGAGGGCCAAGATGGATGAAGAACTGCGGACGATACTCAAGGCGCTTCGCTTACCGGGCCTGCTGGCCGATTGGGACGAGTTGCTGGCCGAGGCCCAGCGTGGACGGTTCTCGCACGAGCGGTTGTTGAAACACGTGCTACAGGCCGAATTCCGCGGCAAGGGCGAGCGATCGCGACTGCTTCGCCGCCAACGGGCCAGGATTCCGGAACTGCTGGAGATGGAGACGTTCCCCTTCGACCGTCAACCGAAGCTGGACCGCAAGCGAATCATGTCGCTATACGACCGCTTCGACTACATGACCAAGCGCGAGAACCTGATCTGGCTGGGGCCGACCGGCTGCGGGAAAACCGGGCTGGCCACCGGCTTTCTGCTGCAGGCCATCGACCGTGGATACCGGGGCCATTTCATCGCCTTTGCCGAATTACTGGCGGAGCTCTACGCATCAGTGGCCGACCATTCGGAAGCCAAGGTGCTGCGCAAGTACGCCGCCTACGATTGTCTGCTGATCGACGAGATCGGATATGTCGAGGTGGAATCGACGCAGGTCGGACTGTTCTTCACGCTGATGCAAAAGCGACTCCAGACCAAGACCACGCTGATCACTTCGAATCTGGGATTTAGCGACTGGGGCTCGTTTCTCAAAAATGACCGTTTGACCGGCGCCCTGCTTGATCGGCTGACGGCGGCCAGCCGCGTGACCAACATGAAAAACTGCAAGAGCCTGCGGGGCCGTTTGGACGAGGGCGAGTCAAGTGATCCGGCATGAGCTTCGACGACCTGCGCCGGCGTGCCGCCGTGGTCCGTGGGATCGCGTTGGAGGCCGTCTTGCTCTGCCGCGGCGCCGAGCGCGATCCGAGCGACCGGTCCAAGTGGCAGACCGAACAAGGCCCCTTGTCCGTCACGGGTCAAAAGTTCATCAGTTGGCGGCGGGGCGACGGCGGCGGCGGAGCGATCGACCTGGTGATGCACCTGGCCGCGGTCGACTACCGCGCGGCGGTCGAATGGCTGGAGCAACACCTGGCGTGCGGTCCGATCGGCGGCGCCCAAACCGCCGCGCACCCCTTGGCACGCACCGCGGCGGCTCGCGAGCCGCATCCCGGCGCGCCGGGATTGCGCTTGCCCGTGCCCGCCCATCGCTTCTTGGAGCGAGTCTGTCAGTATCTCACGCACCGGCGCGGTCTCTCCGCGACGTTGCTCGAACCGCTGGTTCAATCCGGTGGGATCTACGCGGACGACCGGGGCAATGCGGTCTTTCTGCTGGTGACGGGGAAGGCCCAACGGCCCGTCGGTGCCGAACTCCGCGGTACCGGGCCGCAGGTCTGGCGTGGGATGGCGCCCGGCACGCGCAAAGACCTGGGATACTTCTGGATCGGCGCCCGGGGATCGAGGAGCATCGTGCTCTGCGAGTCCGCCATCGACGCGATCAGTTGCTTCCAATTGCAGCCCCACCACATCTGCATCTCCACCTCGGGCGTGCGCGCCAATCCGCCTTGGCTGCGTGCCCTGCTCGCCGCTGGATACCAGATCCACTGCGGCTTCGACGCTGACGCGCCCGGCGACACCGCGGCGGCTCG
Source organism: Pirellulales bacterium (assembly GCA_035534975.1). Taxonomy (GTDB): domain Bacteria; phylum Planctomycetota; class Planctomycetia; order Pirellulales; family JAICIG01; genus DATKSN01. The sequence continues at coordinate 501 of DATLQY010001057.1, read as the reverse complement.
GATGATCGGCCTCCACGTCGCCGTCAAGCGACTGCGACCGGCCGACCACGACTGGAACGACATGCTGCGATCGCGCCAATAAATTCGGAGCTCCCGCCACACCTCGCCCCAACCGGCTTTGGAATGCGCGACGTTGTGAACCAAAGGGTCAGTTTACCTGAGCAGAAGTGGGTCAATTTAGCTGAGTGCCATAGCGACGTGATCGATGATTTGCTTCGCAAGAAACGGGCGAAGGATCGCCCCTCGCCGAAACACAAACGCGCCTGGGCGGAGATGACTCGCCCCGGTGACCGCGAACGCAAGGGTCTTCTGATCCACGGTCCGACCGACTTGTTTGCCGAGTTGGCCGTTGACTGTGCGGGTCGCGACCCCAGCCGGCAGAAGCCGCTGATTTGTTTGTTGGACGGCGAGAAACAACTCTGGAATCTTCAGGAGGATTGGCTCCCCCGTGCCGTGCAAATCTTGGACATTTACCACGCAAGCAACCGTTTGCGGAAAGTG
>DATLQY010001056.1:0-3959 GCA_035534975.1 Pirellulales bacterium | reverse complement strand
AACTGCGCGGTACTTCGGGACAATCCGGCGACTGGCATTCTTGATGCGCCCTACCGCCTTAACCGGTCCAACAATGACAACCCAACGTCGGAAAAGCAATTCCAGGAATGGTCACCAGCCGACGCTGTTTTCCGGGTCGGTTCGGTCCCTCGGCGCGGCTCCCTCGCCGGGAGACGTGTTTCGTCGCGAGGAAGTGACGATTCATTTTGACCGCGCGGAATCGCTTTATGCGGGATGGCCAAGCCCTTCGTGCATCATTTCGGACGGTCCCTATGGCGTGAGCGGGTTCCCAGGCGATGAACACAGGGCCACAACGCTCGCCGAATGGTATCGGCCACACATCGAGGCGTGGTCACGATGCTCGACACCCGAAACGACGCTTTGGTTTTGGAACACGGAACTAGGGTGGGCCACGGTTCACCCATTGCTGGACGCCAACGGTTGGGAATATCGTTGTTGCAACATCTGGGACAAGGGACTAAGTCATGTCGCCGGCAATGCCAATACGCAAACACTGCGCAAGTTCCCGGTCGTGACCGAGGTCTGCGTACACTATGTCAAAGCCGCACGTTTCGCGCTCGAGGATCGTGGTGTGTCGATGCAGGAGTGGCTGCGGCACGAGTGGAAGCGGTCCGGATTGGCATTGCACGCCGCCAATGCGGCCTGCGGCGTTCTGAACGCTGCGACACGGAAGTACCTGACGGCCGACCACCTCTGGTACTACCCACCGGTCGATGCGTTCCTGAAGCTGGCTGACTACGCTAACCAATTCGGGAAGCCGGACGGCAGGCCGTACTTCAGCGTCGACGGTAAGGCGCCAATTTCGGCCGATGTTTGGGTCAAGATGCGCGCTAAGTTCACTTGCGAGGTGGGCGTGACGAATGTTTGGCGAGAGCCTCAGCTTAGCGGCGCGGAGCGCATTCAAGGAAAACGAAACGGCATGCGCTACAAGTTCCGGAGTCTGCACGGCAGTCAGAAGCCATTGCGATTCATCGAGTTGATTCTGCGGGCCTCAACCGATCCGGGCGACGTCGTTTGGGAACCTTTCGGCGGACTTTGCCCCGGAGCCATCGTGTCGTACCACTTTCGCCGCCCCTACGTGGCCGCCGAGATCGTACCGGAGTTCTATTCGGCCGCGGTCGAAAGGCTATCCACCGCATGACAAAAGAGTCGTCAACTGCGCCGCCGATCAAGAAATTGCCTGACTCGCAGTGGGAGCACTTTGCGCTCTACGAAAGCGTTCGCGAGGCGATAGCGACATTACCGATATACTTTCGCACTGAGACCCACATTTCGGGCATCATGGCCACCGATCTCCATACGCTCAACACTGTGCTAGGGGCAACCATCGAAGAACAGGTCGTTCGTACGCTCAATTTGATCCGGTCGACGTGGGATCCGAAAGGGCAATATGCACTGTACAGCTTTGTTCGTTCGCCCCAAACCTTTCCCGACGTGCGGCTGAAGAAGGCCACGGGGAACGAAGTCTTGCTGGGCATCGAACTGAAAGGGTGGTACTTGCTGGCGAAGGAGGCGGAACCGAGCTTACGGTTCCAAGCCACCGCGGCGGCGTGCGCCTTGGAGGACCTATTGGTTGTCGTTCCCTGGGTATTGGGAAACGTAATCAGTGGCTCGCCGATTCTCTTCGAACCCTTTGTGGAGTCAGCGAAGCATGCGGCCGAATTCCGCAACTACCACTGGCAGCACCTTCGCGAATCAACACATCCTGTGGATATTGTCGTTCCCGTCGGCGCCGTGCCGTACCCGTCGAAGCCCGACCAGATCAGTGACAAGCCAACCCACGACAGTGGCAAGAATTTCGGCCGGCTGGCCCGCACTGGCATGATGGACGCCTACATGGCAAAGCTCAACGACGTGTCGTTGTGCGGAATCAAAGCCGTGTTTTGGCGACAGTTCTTGAAGGCCTTTCAGGAGAGTACCACCGACGTTCAAGCACGCACGGCCTTGGAACGATTAAGGCGACGCGTCCAGGAGGCCGTGGATTTCCCTTCAGGTAAAGCGCAAGCCGCTTTGGCGATCGTCGCAGAGTTGGGGCGGCTGCTGGACCTGCCGTCCTAGGGTGGGAGTTGCAACTCATGCCCTTGTTCGAAGAGTTGGTCCCCGCACCCGATCCAGAAGCGATATTCCTCCGTCTGGTCGACAAGCCGCACTGCCTGTTCCTCGACAGCGCCCTGCGCGAGCGGCGGCTTGGCCGCTATTCGTTCGTCACGGCCGACCCTTTCGCGTTCATCCAGGCGCCGGCCGGTGCGCGGGGTGGTTTTGGGCCTTTGGCACGACCGTTGGCCGAATTCCGTTGCGAGACCGTGCCGGGCCTGCCGCCATTTCAAGGCGGGGCGGCGGGTTTGTTCAGCTACGAACTCGGGCGCCAACTCGAACGGCTGCCGCCGCCGCGCCTCGACGAGTTTCAAACGCCCGCCCTGGCCATCGGTCTGTACGACGTGGTCGTTGGATTCGACCATCTCGAAAACCGGGCCTGGATCGTTTCGCAGGGCTGGCCCGAAACACTCGCCGCGGCCCGCGGCAAGCGGGCGCAACGCCGCCTGAGTCAGTTTCGCGATTGGCTTGGCGCCCCGCCGCGGACCAACTCGACGACCGGCATGGTCCGTCGCGGGCTGTCCGTGCTAACGCCAGAACAGCTCTCGCCACAATTCACCGTCCCCGGTCCGGCCGGGCTGACGAGCAATTTCTCGCGCGAGGCTTATCTGCGAACGGTCGAACGTGCGATCGAGTACATCGCCGCCGGCGACATTTTCCAGGTGAACCTCTCGCAGCGGTTATTGTTTCCGGCGCGCGACGACGCCGTGGCGCTCTACCTGCGTTTGCGGCGGCGAAACCCGGCCACCTTCGCCGGCTATTTCGATCTCGGCGACTTTCAGATTGCCAGCGCCTCGCCCGAGCGGTTCCTGCAAGTCCGCGACCGGCGCGTCGAAGCGCGGCCAATCAAGGGCACGCGCCGGCGGACGCGGCTGCCCGAGGCCGACCTGTTCGCCGGCGACGAGCTCCGCGCCAGTGAAAAGGACCGGGCCGAGAACGTGATGATCGTCGACCTCCTGCGCAACGACCTGTCGCGCGTCTGCGCGCCCGAGAGCATCCGCGTGACTCAGCTCTGCGGCCTGGAAACCTACGAGTTCGTCCAGCACCTGGTGTCGGTCATATGCGGTACGCTCGGCGACGGCCGGCACCCGCTCAATCTGCTGGCCGCGGCGTTCCCTGGCGGCTCGGTCACAGGCGCGCCGAAGGTGCGCGCCATGGAAATCATCTCCGAACTGGAGCCCAACGCGCGCGGACCCTACTGCGGCGCGTTGGGTTACCTCGGTTTCGACGGGTCGCTCGACACGAGCATTTTGATCCGTACCATCATCGCCGGGCGCGGGTGGTGGCAGGCCCCCGTCGGGGGTGGGATCGTGGCGCCGTCGTCGCCCGAGTTAGAATACGAGGAAACCTGGCACAAGGCCGAGGGGCTGGTCCGCGCGCTGCTATGATCGCCATGGGGTACAGGCGTCTCGCCTGCGGCCGGGGCGGGTCGGCTACACCACAAGTCAATTCGTGACGTTACCTTATGATCCTGCTCATCGACAACTACGATAGCTTCGTGTTCAACCTCGCGCGCTACTTCCAGCGGCTGGGTCAAGACACGCGCGTCGTCCGCAACGACGCCATCGACTCGCGTGGCGTGCGCGCGATGGGGCCGGGGGCGCTCGTATTGTCGCCGGGGCCTTGCACGCCGGAACTGGCGGGCTGTTCGCTTGAACTGGTCCGCGACCTGCACGGTTGCCTGCCGATCCTCGGTGTCTGCCTGGGACACCAGGCGATTGCCGCGGCGTTTGGCGGCCGAGTGGTGCGCTCGTCGCACCCTGTTCACGGCCGTGCGTCCGATGTGTTTCACGACGGCTGCGATGTGTTCCTGGAGTTGCCCAATCCCATGCGCGCCTGCCGTT
>DATLQY010001055.1:0-5301 GCA_035534975.1 Pirellulales bacterium | reverse complement strand
TGTGGGACGAGCTCATCTCTAGCTGCCTCGCCGAGCAGGTCGCCATCGAACGGACCGAGTTGGAAAGGTGGCTGGCAGACAGCGGTTGGAAACAGCAGGCAGTAACCTCGATCGCCGATCGTTTTTTCACGGACTCCGATTGGCTGGCTAAGCGGCTGGCGGTGTCGTCCCAATGATCACCCTCGCCCAGCACACTGCTGGAGGCCGCCGGGTATCCTAACTGGCGGGTGCTGGTTAGCTCAAACCGATCGACTTTGCCGCCCCGAACGCGACCGTTTTTCACCCGGATATCGTGCCACATGCGGCCGGCGCCGGACTCCGGTTTGCAGTGTCGCTGCAGGCGGCCATCGCTGACCTCCGGACGGCCGGTGAGATTCCCTGACCACGCCGAGCATGCTCTAGCCGTTGCGGCACACCTTATCCCCTCGTCATCCCCGTATCTCCCTTTAAATGGTGCTTCCATCCGTGGTGTTCCTCTCGTCCTTCCCGCATTGTTTGGTTGCGGTCAAGGCTGCGGCGCGACAAAAAAGCCGACCGCGGACGGTTCGCGTCCGCGGTCGGCGTGCATTCACTCGACTCGCTTCGATGAGTGGCCGAAGTCGTGCGACTTCAAATCGGAACTCTCACGAGCTCCGCTACCACCCATCGGGCCTGGCAGATTAGGAGAACAGTTCCTTGACCACCCGGCCGCTGTTGGCGATCTTCATGGGCCGGTTGTTCTTGCTGGTGAAGGTCTTCTCCAGCGAAACGCCCAACGCCTTGAGGACCGACGCCATCACGTCTTCCGAGCTGTAGGGCTCAGTGGCGACCTCGGTGCCGTCTTCGTTCGTGGCGCCGATCGCCTGGCCTCCCTTCATGCCCGCCCCGCCGACGACCACGCTCCAGCTCCGCGCCCAGTGGTCGCGGCCCGTGGTGCCGTTGATCCGCGGCGTGCGGCTGAATTCGCCCATCCAGACGATCGCCGTGTCTTGGAGCATGCCGCGCTGGTCGAGGTCCTCGATCAAAGCACTCATCGGCACGTCCAACTGCGGCAGCTTGTTCTCGAACGTCGTGAAGATGTTGGCGTGGTTGTCCCAGCCGCCGAAATCGACTTCGACGAAGGGCACACCCTCTTCGACCAGTCGGCGGGCCATCAAGCAGCCGCGGGCAAAGCCCGTATTGCCGCCCATGCCCATGCCGCGGGCCGGGTTGCCGCCGATGATGCCGTAACGCTCCAGCACTTCCTTCGGTTCCTTGTCGGTCTTGAAGGCGGCCATCTGCTTGCTGGTCATCAACGATAACGTCTTGTTGAGGATCTCGGCGTGGTCCTTGGGGGCCTCGCCGCGGCCCTGGTCGGCGAAGCTCCTCTCGATTGCGGCTAAGGTCTTCATGCGGTCCGCGAGCCGGTGCTGCTCCAGGTCCATCTTCAGGTTGCGGACGTCGCCGTTGGAATCGACCACGAACGGAGCGTAGGTCATACCCAGAAAGCCCGGCCCGACGCTGCCGCCGCCGACCGACACGAAGGGGGGAATTTCCAAGCCGGGCACCTGGTCGGCCAGCTCGTGCGCCACCACGGCGCCGTAGCTGGGGTGCTCGACCGTCGTGCTGGGCACATAGCCCGTGTGCATGTAGTAACGGCCGCGGTTGTGGTCGGCCTCTCGCGTGCTCATCGAACGGACGATCGCCATGTGCTTCATCTGCTGGGCCATCATCGGCATGTGTTCGCAAATTTGCGCGTCGCCCGTGGTGGCGATCGGAGTGAACGGACCACCGGTGTTCGCGCCGGGCTTGAGATCCCAGATGTCCATCGTGCTGGGACCGCCGCCCATCCACAGCAAGATGCAGGCCTTGTGCTTTTTCCGCAACGATTGGGAATTGGCGGCCAAGGCGTTGGTGAAATTGATGGCGGGCAGCGCCAAGGCCGAGGCGCCGGCCACGTGCTGCATGAAGTGCCGACGGCTCATGCCGGCGGGAATGGCACGGGAACGAAACATGGTGGGTCTCCGGGAGAAGGAAGTTAGTGGTGAGTGGTTAGTGGTTCAAGATGAATTCGTTGCTGTTCAACAGCGCCCACCAGACGTCTTCGAGCACCGTGACGGCGTTTCCGTCGCGTGTGGTGAGCAGGCCGCTGGCCAACTGCAACTCGGCCCGGGAAGGCTTGCGTCCCAGGGCGGCCAGGTACAAGTGGTTGATCGGTGCGGCGGGCTGACGGCTGGCCGCGGCGGGCCCAGCGGTCCCGGCGGCTACCTTCGACAGGAAACCACCCGCTTCGGTGCTGGTCGCCCGGCGGGTCAGGTCGCCGTTCATCATCATCAGGGCCTGCGTGATCGTGCCGTCAAAGGTCGTCGTCTCGCCGTTGTCGTCGGTGCCGAAGGCGATCGTGAACTGCCGTGACCACTCGTCTTTGGTGCGTTGCTGCTGTTCGTAATTATCTTGCGTGCGGTTACCCTGTGCGCGGTGGGCCTCGGTGGCCACCAGCAGCGAATCGTACAGTTGCTCGGCCGTCATCTGCCGCAGGTAAAAGTGGCTGAACAAGGGGGGCACGCCCAGCGTCGGGTCGTCGGCCTGGTTGGCCTGGTTGGCCTGCTTGGGTCCGAACTTGCTCGACAACGAATACGCCTCGCTCAGTGTAATCCAACGAATCAGCCGTTTCAAATCGTGCCCCTGCGCCGAGAACTCGCTTCCCAGCCTCTTGAGCAGTTCGGGGTGCGAAGCGGGATTGTGCGTACCCAGGTCGTCGACCGGCTTGGTGAAACCGTAACCGAAGAAATGCCCCCAAAGCCGGTTGACGATCGCCTGGCCCAGGTACTCCGAGCGGACCACCAACCGGGCCAGTTCGTCGCGGCGGTTGACCTCGTCGACCAGACCGCTGGGGTCGATCGAAATGCCATCGACGAACACCGGGTAGGCGACGCGCATCTCGCCGTTGCGCAACTCGTAGTAGATTTCAGCCTCGGCCGGGTTCGATGCCGCCGGATTCGACGCCGCCCCCTCGCCCGCGAAATCCTCGTCCACCAACCGCACCAGCCGCAACTCGTCGTTCATCGGGCCCGCCGGCACCGCCTTCGTCTGGCGGAAGAAGGCATTCAACTCCCAAAAGCGGTTCTGCTTCCATTCGTTGAACGGATGGTTGTGGCACTGCGTGCACTGGATCTGCATTCCGAGGAAGATCTGGGCCGTCTTGGCCGTGGCCGTGGCCGCGTTCTCCTGCAGGTTGTCGAGCACGAAGTTCACGGCGCCGTTATAGTCGTCCTCGCCCGGCGTGTTCGAACCGCAGGCGCTAATCAGCTCCAGCGCAAGCTGATCGTAGGGCTTGTTCTTCAGAAACGAGCGGCGGAGGAACTGTTGCAAGCCCTCGCGATTCACAAGGCTGCCGGGCACCATGCCGCCGCTGCGGCCGATGAGCAGGTTGGTCCAGATCGTCGTCCCATGCCGGGCATAAGCCTCGGCGTATTCGTCGTCGTTGAGAAGCCGATCGACGAGCCTGGCCCGCTTGTCGAGCCCGGTCCCCCCTGCTCGCCCGGCACCGCCTTTTCGCCCAGCACCGCCTGTGCGATGGTGATCGACGAGGAACGCCTCCAACTCGTCGATGGTTGGAATCCGGCCGATGACGTCGAGAAACACGCGCCGGCACCACTCTGCGTCGGTGGCGGCCGGCGAGGGCCGTACGCCCGCGTCGCGCCAGCCCTCGCGGAGCGCACCGTCGATATAAGCAATCACCTGACGGTCGGTCACCGCCGAAGGCGTGACGTGCGCCGCACTGTCGGCGATTTCACTGGCGGCGATGGCACGGTCATTTCGTCCTTTGTCTTGTGGTAAGCCGTCGTCGGGCGTGATCGGCTCCGTGTGAGAATCGCCCGGCTCGTGTTCAACGACTTGCCTGTCTCGTTCAACGACGTGCCTGTCGGGGTCGACGGCTTGCTTGGCAGCGGGCTCGATCTGGGGTTCGACGGCAGGCGACTCGTTCGCCGTGCCGGTTGGCACGTCGGCCACCGATTCGGTCTTTGGCTGATCGGACGCGGGATCGGATTGCGATGGCTTGCGGTTTCGCTCGCCCGCAATGTCTCCGTTACCTGTGACGGCCCGATTGCCAGTGTCACCCTGTTCGCGATGGCCGTCATTTGCCTCGTTCTCGGAGACGGCAACGTCTGCCGCGCCGGTCCCCGTCGCTTTGGTCCCCGTCCCTTTGGTTGCAGTCGCTTTGGTCCCCGTCCCTTTAGCCACCGGCCGTTCAGCGGCAATCTGGCCGCGACCAAACGGCCGGATGGTCCAATAGCCGACCGCCAATACCATCACCGTCGCCGCCAGCGACAACCAATGACGATACACGCCGCGGGTGGAAGCCAATCGCCGGTGAGCCGTGCCCGCCACCAACGGCTGCGAGGCCGCCGCGCCCATGTCGGCCTTTGGGGCAACTGAGACCGGGGCAACTGCGACAGCCTTAGTTGTGATCGCGACAGGGATGGGCCGCGATTCGACGACACCTTGGTGCGACTTCGACTCGATTGCCGTTCTTGTCGACAGAGCTTGGACGATCCGCTCCGATAGATCGGGCGGCTTGTGGCCCCCAAGGGCCTCGTCGAGCAGAACGTCGAGCAGGAGATCAGTGTGATCGGGCAACTGGCTATCGGGCAACGGGCGATCACCCATTTCGCCGCGTGCGGAAGACTCCGGTGCGGTCATCGCATGCTCCCTTCGATGCAGGTTCGCAATTGCTGCTTGGCCCGTTGCATCAGGTTCTTGGCGCCGTCTTCGCTGATGCCGAGCCTGGCGGCGATCTCGACGCGGGGCAAACGGTCGCGAAACCGCAGGTCGAGCGCCTCCCTGGCGCGCCCGGTAAGGGCCTGCAAGCAACGTTGCAAGGCCTGGAGCAACTCGGCTCCGGCGTCGTTGTCCTTCCCGGCATGGTTGTCCATGCCGGTATGCCTCTCGGCCCAACGCACCCAGGTGGCCTCACGCTCGTCGAGCTCTAAAGTGGTTGTGTCGATGGCGGAAATGTCGGTGGCGGAAATGTCGGTGGCAGGCACCATCCGCGCAGCGCGACGCCGGCTGTCAATGAACAGGTTCCGGGCGACTTGCCGCAGATAGCCGGCCGTCGCGGAATGGTTGTAGTCGTGGAAAGGCTTCTGTAACACGGCCAGGAACGTTTCTTGGGTGAGGTCGTCGGCTTCGGCGGGGTGGCAGCCCAAAACTCTCAGGAACCGCCAGACACCCGCCTGGTGTTCCTTGACGAGTCGAGCCACGTCGAACCCAGTGGACGCCGCTTCGCTTGCCATCAGACACTAAAGCGCTTGAAGGGAAGAAATGTACTCAAAGAAAATG
>DATLQY010001054.1:0-10300 GCA_035534975.1 Pirellulales bacterium | reverse complement strand
AAGATGCCCGTGCTTTCGACGACCACATCGATCTTCATCTCGCCCCAGGGAAGCTTCGCCGGGTCGCGCTCGTCCAGGGTGTGGATCCGCTTACCGTCGACGGTCAGGAACTCGTCGTCGTGCGAGACGGTGCCGGGGTAGCGGCGGTGTGTGCTGTCGTACTTCAGAAGCGTGGCCAGCATCGTGTTGTCGGTCAGGTCATTGACGGCCACCACGTCGAACTCTTTGGAGCGGGCCATCAGGTTGCGAAACACGAGCCGTCCGATTCGGCCAAAACCGTTGATTGCGACGCGAATTGCCACGAAAACTCTCCTTCCGACGAGAAAAGCAACCACTCCCCAAAGGGGCTGGTCATTCAAAAAGCTGGATTATACCCGCCAAGCTGTGCGGCGACAATCGGCGACAATGCGGATGCTTGCGTCTTGCACTGCTGGAGGCTAAAATCAGCCGTTTACAAATTGGGTGACGCGCCGGGCTCAGGTTCTCGACTTTGAACCCAATGTGCCGAGCGGTGGCCCATCCGTCCACGCCGCAGATAGCGGGACAAGCATGTGCCGGTTCGAGCACGACCTGCCGGGCGAGCGACTCCGAACGGTGCTACGACTCAGCGCCGCGCGATCCAGTTCCTTCGGCGAGCCGGACAACGCCGAAACCGTCAAATTGCTCCACGCCGTCGGTATCGGCGACACCGCGCTGCGCTCGCTGCTGACCGACTGCGTTATCGAGCGCATCCCGACGGGAGCGGACCCGCCGCATCGTCGGACGGCGTTGGCCGCGCTCGCCGACGACGAATGGCTGCGATTGACAAATATTGGCAAGGATTTTGTTCAGGTCGTCTATCACTTCTTGCCGGCATCCGCCGGCGGTGGAGCGCGCGTTCCTTACCGGAACCCATTCTACCACCTAGAGAAGCGGAATCTCTGGTATGAAGGTGACGTGCTGAAGGACTTCAACGGCAGACGCCGCGGGCCCCAAGAAACCGTCCTGCTCGCGTTCCAGGAATTGGGGTGGCCGGAGACGATGGACGACCCGCTGCCTGGAAAACGCGGCCGCGATCGCGCCCATTATCTGCGCAAAGTCGTCGCACGGCTCAACGCCGGACAACACGGCTGGTGGCGGATCAAGTTCGAAACCGACAAGCGAGGACAAGCCATCAGGTGGAAAGTCGTGGAGCATCACGAGTTTTCCAAGGCAAAGTCGTAGGCTCGGCACCGCCCACCAACCGAAAGCGCGCGAGAAAACACCGTATCGGGGGATAACTGATTCAGTTCGGTATCAAGGAGGTGAGAACGTTGCGGCGCAACGCCGCACGTTCCCCACGGTATTCAACGGGATGAGTCCGGCGATGGAAACGGGAGGTCGTCAATCTTGGCCGGCGCCAGCGTGGCGGTTCAGCTCAATGGAATTCAAAGGCGTCCGGCGCGGTATAACGGTGCGTCGAGGGTATCACCTGCGCCGCCAACCTCCAGGAACGAACTGATGTTTTCACCCCGAAGGACGAGGATAACGCAGACGAGCATCGAGAATTCCACCGGTCTGCTAGACGATTTTCTTTTGGCTGCCGCCTGCTGGTATTTGAGCGGCCTGGTGGCGTTTCTTGGGTTTTCGTTTGGGCATGAGGTCGTGATCCGCGGCTCAACGGCCGCGGCGCGAGACGTCGGCTGGCTCGGGATGTTTAGCAGCGGCAGCGGCCGCCGGTACAGGCAAATCGCCGAAGAAGGATACGCCGGCGATGGCGCGCGCGATTCGAGACCGGCCGCCTTTCCGGCCTACCCGCTTATGGGACGCGCGCTCCGCGCGGCGACGGGCCTCCCCATCGAAGCCGGGCTGCTTGTGGTCTCGAACGCCTCGCTTCTTGGCGCTTTTGTGCTCCTGGCGCGATACCTTCGCACGCGGCAGCAAAACGCGCCGGCGGCACTGCCGGATTGGACGCTGTGTGCGATCAGCGTTTTTCCAACGGGCTGTTTCTTTCGGATGTGCTATGCCGAGTCGACCTTCTTGCTTGTGGCCATCGCGGCCATGTATGGGATGCTCCGGCGCTGGCCGCTCCCAGCGCTGGTTTTGCTGGTTGGCCTGGCGACCGCGACGCGCGCGACAGGCGTCGCTCTCTTAGGACCGCTCGCCGCTCACATCTGGCGCGATCGGCAGGCGCTGCGTGCCAGGGCCTGGCGCCTCGCCCTCTGGCTTCCGCTCGCGTGTTGGGGGCTGGTCGCGTTTGTCGCGTTCCAGTACGCCGTTCTCGGCGATGCGTTAGCCTCGGCGCATGCGCAGTCGATATTCCGTGTCCGGCCCGCGGTCGATTGGCCGCGGAAACTTGTGGACCTCGCCACCTTTGAACCGCTCCGCGTGGTCTATGACCCGGATTCCCCCGCATATTGGGCCGCGACGGAGCGGCTTGGCGTCCCCTGGTTCAGTCTTTGGTTCGCGAATCCGCTGTTCTTCGTCGTCGCTGTCGCCCTGACGGCGGTTGGCGCGTACAAGCGATGGGTCACGTCGGTTGAATCCATGTTCGTCGCGCTGATGCTGCTCATTCCGTACGTCACGCGCGCTCACGAGATGGGAATGCAAGGCATGGGGCGTTTCGTCGCGGTGGCTTTCCCCATTTACGTCGTCCTGGGTCAGCTCTTTTCACGTGTTCCGATCGTCGTCGCGACGGGACTGCTCGCTATTTTCGGGTTCTTTTTAGCGGCCTATTCGGCCCTTTTCGCCGCGGGCTATCTCATCGTCTAGGAACTGAGCCGCGTGTCGCAAAGCTGCCGCGCAGAATGCGCAACCATCCGTGCCAGATGGGCGGCGCGCTGGATCACGCCCAAAGCGCCCCATGAATGTGGGGCGCTTTTGGCCGGAAAACTCGTTGACGTTCCGCAGGCGAGTACGTAAACTTTCGCTTGTTGGATTTGCCTTGCATCCGGGTGCGAGTCTCTCGCCAGGGACGAGGAAATATGATGGCACATCATAGCGACTTGTGTGCGGCCGATGTTTCTGTGGCCGGAATCGCCTCGGAGCAGGCGCCGGCCCGCCGCCGGTCCGGCGCAGGCGCGGCTTGCCCTTCGCGGAACCGGCTCGTCGCTCGTGGCGTTCGTGCTGGGCATCGTCCTGTCATCCGCGGCGGTCCTTAAAGGACATGAACTGGCGACATCGCCGGCGCTGGCTGGCGGTTCTGTACCACCACGACTGCCCGAAGTGTCTAGAGGCGCTGGCGGCGTACGAGGCGGACGTCAGTCCGCGCACCTTCTCGGATGGTCCGATCATACTGATCGAAGTGCCCCCGTTCGCACCGGTGTCTCCGGAGGCGGCCGCGGTTCGATCGCGGTTTGCCCATGGCCGCCTCAGCGAGCAAATGACTTGGCTCGTCCAGACCCCACTTGAAGTCCAACTCAGCCAAGGCGTGGTAGTCAGTGTTCGCCGCAACGGTTCGCAGGGCTCGCCCGCTTCGCTCGCAAATTGAGGTGGCTGGCTGCTCCGACTAATATATCGTATCCTGTTTTGTTTTCTCTCAGCAGCAAGGAGTTAAACGTATGTTGTACCAATCAAGGTTTCGCCGGGTGCTCTTGCTTTTTGTTGCGCCATTGCTATGCGCGGGTGCGGCGGCGGCCGTCTATGCGCAGGTCACGAACACCGTATGTTCATTTACGACCCTTGCGGTGTACGCCCCGACGTCATGCCAAGACTGCAATTGCGGCTGCTCGCCGCCGAACCCCTGTTCGGGCGGAGTCCCCGCCAGCGGATCCGCGATGTTCACCGGGTTGAACGCGTGCGTATCGTCCCCGAAGCAGACATGCACAAAGGTACGAAATACCCAAAACTGCGGTATCAGGTACGGCTCGTCCGGCGCGAATTGTACGGGAACGTCGCTTTGCTCAACATTTTTGATGACTACGCTAAATTGCCAATAAACGAAGCGGTCGCGGTTGACAGCAACACATGGTATGGCGAGCCTGTGCCCGGAGTGACTCATGACGCCGCAATTTTGGATTTATGGGGGTTGTGACGGAGCTGCGCAAGGCCTAAGGCGATTCTCCCTGACGATTGTCTTTGCTCTCGCGATGGGAGGCGCGGCTCCCGCGGAGGAACGAGGTGATGCTGATCTAATCGACTCGCTGGGTGCCGCGGTGGACCAGTGGCTGCACGACCTCGAGTTCGCTTGTTCATATCGGTTTTCCGTAGCGCGAGCCGCAACCGCCGAGCAGGCCTTGGCGGGCCAATTCGCAACGGAGATCAGCGATGGGCGCGTGAGGGGCGTCTTCAACAAGGCCGGCGCGCTGATGCGCTGTTCCGGCGACCCAGGGCCACCGCCCGTCGTGATCAGCGAAACGCCCGACGGCGCAACAATCGGGTTCCTTGATTTCGACGAGGTATCAAGCGCTGATTTGCTACTGTCGTACCTTCCGTTGCTCGACCCCCGCAACCCGCGTGGCTCGGCAACCTTTTCGCCGCGAAATCCCGCGACTGGGTCGAACGCGGCGCGCGTTGGGAAGTACGGCGCCGGCAGCAACTCGTGCAGGAAGGTCAGCGCGATCAGCATCGATGGCGACGACCCTGGGTCCTATCTCAGGGCCCCCGACGGAGCGGCGGCAATCTCGACGACCGTCGCGCATATCGACAACGAGCGAGTGACGGTGCTCCTGAAATACGAGTATCGCGGAATGCCCACTGAGAAACGAGTTGAATTTCGCCTGGGGGGCACGCTTCCGGTGGTTGAGAAAGTGCTCAAAGAGTATGACCACCAGGGACAACATTTTGAGGACCGATCACAGGCTTTCGAGTTCGTGGAGTGCCGCGGGGGCCCTCTTCCGCGAACCGTAAGAGCAGCGATGAAAAACCCGCACCCCCAGTTCCCGGACCTCCCGTGGCTGGTGCATGAATGGCACTCCGACGACCTAGGCGCGCGCGCGCCTACGCCAGAGGATTTTCTCGTGCCGATAGCCGCCGATCGAGGCATGGACACGCGGAATCTCCGCAACGCCGGTCTTGCTTTGCGGGACGGAAAGCTCGACATCACCAAGATATCCCTGCATGACCTGCAGGACGACGGTTCGACTGAAGGCCGCAGAACGGATTTCCCCGCGGCCGAAACGCCGGCGGGCCGGCGCGATTTTTCGTGGAAAACGTGGTTGATTGTCGGCAATTTGGCGGCCGTCGTCGTCATCGTCGTCGCACTGATTCGCAGAACGCAGCGAAAACAGGCAACGGACCGAAAGAATGTTGGGAGGTGACGGGAACCGGGAAGACCAACGAACCTCATCCTCCCAATCATCTCGAAACGTCACGCGAGTGCCGAATGGTCTTTTACAACTTCACGCCGGTGCCGCAGTCGGGCGCATGTGCTCGGGCCGCTGGAATGCCCGCCCCGCGTGCGACCTCAGTCCTGTTGTTTGGAATGGTAGCGGTTGCCGGAGGCTGCGTCAAAGTATCCCCAGTCGACACCGGCTCAAAGGACGGATGGGAGGAATCGTGCGATCTGGGGCGCGTCTTCACATCGGAAAATGAGGATCGAAAACTCACATCCTTGACTCACCTGTTCGAGATCCGCAATGACGGATCGTCGGTCCTGACGTTAACGCCGCTTGGCACGTCGTGCGGCTGCACGACACCGCGGATACTGCGCGAGCATATCCGCCCTGGGGAGACTGGCCAAGTCGAGTTGCTCGTCGAAGCTGCTGGGCGCACGGGGCGCGTTTCTGAATGGGGTTTGCTGGCGACGGGCGTTCCCGACAGGCCCCATCTTCGCCTCGTTCTGTCGGCGGATGTCGTTCCGCGCCTTGAGTTGACCTATACGCCGCGGGCGACAGTTCGCGTTCGCCCCGGGCAGACGTGGCGTCATCGATTCGAGGCACGCGGGCGGCAGCCGCGCGATGAGCCCCGCGCTGAGTTGCGGCTTGCGGCGCCGCGCGACGCCGACGGACTTTTCGCGGCGCGGCTCGATCCAACCGACCGCCGGACCATCGACGGCGCCTACGATTTATCGATCGCCGTCGTCGAACTCCGCCTGAGCTGTCCGGAACAAATCTCGTACCCGCTGACTCCCAGCGGGACTCAAGTGCTTCGGTTTACGTTTGGTGAAGCATTTCTGGAACAAGTGATCGTCTGGGAGCCCGATTTCCCTATCGTGGCTGCTCCGCCGAAGGTATTTCTGCCGCGAAAGCCAGGCGCCGTCCCGTCCCACACCGTGCGCCTCGAGGCAAGCGAACCGTTCGCGATCGTCCGCCTCAGCGCGACGAGCGACGAGATCAGCGCGACGGCGGCCCTCAATGAGCGATCGACGACGCATGAATTGATCGTTGCCGCTGGTGCTGCGGGAGCGGTCGAGCGGCCAAGTTCAAAACGGTTCGAAGTGGTCGTCACGACCGACATGCCGGCTCAGGAGTCCGTCAGAATTCCCGTGCTTGTTCTGGACGCGCGTTGACCCTCACTGGTGGTGCCCCGCGATGAGCGTCGTTTCACGAGAAACCGGGACGAGGATCGGATGGCACCCGCGGTCGAGCGCCGTTTCCAGCACCATGCTTGGCGATGCGCAGGCGCCGCTGGGCCAGACCGTGGCCTGGCCGAACGGCCTCGTCGGGGCTGACGTCCCCCGCGAGCGGTGCCTCAGCTTCCGCTCGGTGGCTCAGCTCTTCGAGTTCTATGTGTCACGCACTCCGCTCTCCTACGCTGTTTTTCGGGTGGCGGAATGCCGTGCTTTGGCAGGGGTGCCACTCGGGGGGCAGACGCTTGACTTGGGATGCGGCACGGGCGAGTTTGCGGCATGGGCGCTTGTGGAGCCTGTAATGTTGGGCGTTGACCTATCGCAGACGCGGTTGCGGCGGGCCCGCCGCGGCGGTGGGCACCTGCTTGTCGCCCGGGCCGACGTAGCGGCCCTTCCCATCGCCAACGCGAGCTTGGCGTCTGTGCTCGCCGTGTCGGTTTGTGAACACTTGCTCGATCCGGCGACCGCGGTCGCCGAGGCATTCCGCGTGCTACGTCCTGGTGGACGCTTCGTCGCGACGATCGTGCTGGCCGACATCCACGAGCACCTGCTTTACCCGCGTCTCCTCCGAACGCTTCGGCTTCGACGGCTGGCAAGCCTTTACCTGTGTCTGCACGACCGCGTGTTCGATCACGTCGCCTTGCACACCCGCGAGGAATGGGAGACAATGCTTTCGGCGGCGGGGTTTCGTTTGGTCGTCAGGCGCAAGATCGTGTCGCCACGTCTCATGTGCTGGTTCGACTTTTGGCTGATCACGGCGTGGCCGTACAAGTTGATGCAATGGGGTGGGGTGAAGCCGTTCGTCTGGCGACCCAAATGGGTGCGACGACTCTGCTGGAAATGGTTTCAGGCGATCGACGAGGAGTGCGACGAGCAGGGAAGCGTGCTGTTGGTCGTGGCGGAAAAGCCTGGGTGATGTCATTCATTGGTCAGTTGTCATCTGTCATTTGTCCTTGGTTAGGTGGCACACGGCGTCGTGAAGTCGGCACTCATCACTAATAACCGCCCGCCCTTTAACCACTCCACCACTCTTCGGAGCCTTCCAATGGTTTGCAAACGTGTTCGCGCTGGCGTGACGCTGGTGGAATTGTTGGTGGTGGTGGCGATCATTGGTCTGCTCATCGGGCTGGCGTTGCCGGCCATCCAGGCGGCGCGAGAGGCGGGGCGCCGCACGCAGTGCCAGAACAACCTGCACCAGATCTCGCTGGCCGTCGATGGGTTCTACGACTCCATGCGGCGATATCCGCCCGGACAGTTCAACGGAACGTACGGGCACGGGCCGAATTCGCGCGCTTGGAATTGGATGGCCCAGGTGCTGCCTTTCAGTGAACAACGAAACATTTTCGAATCTGGGAACGTCCAAAACCAGACACTGAGCCTAAGCGCCGCCACTCCCGCCCCAATTGAGTTCGTTCTTTGCCCTTCGTCGGCGTCCGTGGATGACGGACCGCGCCTCGACGCGGGCAACCTATTGGGCTTACCGGTCGGCCGCTCGACGTACAAGGCCGTCAGCGGCGCCAACTGGGGCGATGATACGTCGTTAGGCCCAAGCGCCGTCCCGCTCGCGACCAACTGGCGGCACGTGGGGACGAATGGTTCGTATGACGGGCTTGACAATGGTGACGGGATCATGTTCCGCTCAGACTACAGATCGCCGCGAACGAAACAGATCATCCGCGACGGCACGAGCAGCACGTTTCTGTTGGGCGAGGACGTGCCCGACGAAAACGCCTGGGTCTCATGGCCCTACGCCAACAATGGATACGGCACCTGCGCCATTCCACCCAACCTGCACGGTTTGGACCCCGCCGATTATCCCAACACCTGGAGTTTCCGCAGCCGGCACCCCGGTGGATTGGAGTTTGCGGTGGCCGACGGATCGGTGCGGTTCGTCAGCGGCGCCATCGAGCTTGATGTCTACCGCCGGCTGGCCACGATCCACGGCAACGAGCCGGTGGCGGACGCCGCGTGGCGGTGATGGGATGGGAAACGATGACGGGTGAAGGATCAAGGATGTTGAGCCTCCGGCGAAATCCGCCGAAGGCGGGAAATCTCCTGAACCCTGCACTCCGACAACTGCCTTCTGCCCGCCGCCTCGTTCCCTCATCCTCCACCCATGCCGCTTGATCGGTTTCTTGCGTATAACCGGGGGGCTGACGCCCCCCGCTCGCCCCCTGATTCTCCACCAATGCCACTCGATCCCTCGCTCGTCATGCGGCTCCGCGCCGCGATCCGCCCCGAACGCTTGCTCGATACGGCCGTGCGGCTCGTCGAAGTTCCCAGCCCGACTCGCGACGGCCGCGCCGCCGCCGACCTGCTGGCCGAAATCTTGGCATCCGACGGCTTCGCCGTCGAACGACCCGTGGCAAACTGGCCCTCCGCGCCGGCCGTGGCGGCGCGGCTCACCACCGGCAAGCCGGGCCGCACGCTGCAGTTCAACGGCCACTTGGATACGGTTCATTTACCGTTCGTGCCGCCGCGCGTGTCCGACGGCATGCTCTACGGAAGTGGCGCCTCGGACATGAAGGGAGGTCTCGCGGCGGCGTGCGAGGCCATGCGGGCGCTTCGCGATGCCAACGGCATGGCCGCCGGTTCGGTACTGCTCACTGCCCACGACTTGCACGAGTTTCCCTGGGGCGACGGCGCCCAGATCGACGGCCTGATCGCAGGGGGGCACGTCGGCGACGCCGTGCTGCTGCCTGAATACCACTCGTCGAGCCTGCCGGTCGTCGGGCGCGGGCTGGCGGTGTTGGAGGTCACGATCACGCGCGAGGGTTCGCCGGTGCATGAAGTGCTTGGAGGCATCGACGAGCCGAGCGTGATCGCGGCCGGGGCTGAACTGGTGCGCCGTTTCAGCGAGCTCGATGGGCGACTCGGCGAAACGTCGCACCCGCTGGCCGGTCGGGCAAGCCTGTTCGTCGGCCAGGTCCATTCCGGGGAGATCTTCAACCAGGCGCCCGTTGAATTCCGATTGTCGGGCACGCGCCGCTGGTTGCCGGGCACGAAGATCGACGAGATCGAAGCCGAGTTCCACCAGGTCGTAAGCGACGTCGCCCGCGCCGGCGGAACGCGCGCCTGTGCGAAGTTCATCCGTGTGCGCGACGCGTGCCGGCTCGACCAGCGCGAACCGATCGTCGCGGCGTTCCAGTCGGCTTACGGCGCCGCGACGGGCAAGTGCCTGCCGATCGGAGCCAAGCCGTTCGTCGACGACGGCAACACATTCATGGCCGCGGGAGTTCCGGCCATCACCCACGGCCCGGATGCCAAAGGCGCCCACACGCTCCACGAGGCCGTGCCCATCGACGAGCTCGTGCGGGTGGCATTGGTCTACGCCTTGACCGCGAACGAATTCTGCGCGAGCAAATAGCTGCAAGAAGAAAACGACCAGCAATAATATGAGCTTTTTTTTACAACGACCCGCTAGAAGGCTAAGACGGTTTTCCGCAAAGTGGAACATAACATGCCGCCGGCTTGCCCGGTGGTCTGTGACGCTGGTAGCTACCCAAGGCGGCCGCCATTCCTGTTTTCGAACTCCGATTGCCCTGCCGCTGCCTTTGGCAGCGGCAGGTCAATCGGGTGGGAAGGGAGAGCTGGGCCCGCGGATTGTAGCTGCCAGCGTGAGCTTCCACCGGGCAAGCCGGTGGCATCATTTGATCAATCCTAGCCTTTGAGCGGGTCGTTGTTTTTTTAAGGGGATAAGGAGGAGATGGGGGGATGGGAAGTGGAGAAAGTCGGCCTTGATCTTAAGCTTGCTCAATGCTGCCACTGCTAGCTTCTTGAACGGCGCCCAGGTTTGGGTTTTCAATGGTTGTTGACAGCAGCCGTTGAAGGAGG
>DATLQY010001053.1:0-34932 GCA_035534975.1 Pirellulales bacterium | reverse complement strand
CTGACGAAATGGTACATCGCCTGGGCCGGCGTGAGCTTGCTCACCGGCGGGAGAACTCCGAAAGCATCGCACGACAGGAAAATGATCTGCCGCGGGTGGCCGCCCCGGCAAGGGACTTTGGCATTGGGGATGAACTCGATCGGGTAGCTGGCCCGAGTGTTCTCGGTGATCGAAACGTCGTCGTAATCGACCTCGCGCGTGAGGGGGTCGTGGACCACGTTTTCGAGCACCGTGCCGAAACGGATCGCCTGGAAAATCTGTGGCTCGCCTTCGGCTGAGAGGTGGACGCACTTGGCATAGCAGCCCCCTTCGATGTTGAACACGCCGTCGTCGCCCCAGCAATGTTCGTCGTCGCCGATCAGTTTGCGACGCGGGTCGGCCGAAAGCGTCGTCTTGCCGGTACCCGACAGGCCGAAGAACAGCGACACGTCGCCTTTCGGTCCCTCGTTGGCCGAGCAGTGCATCGAAAGCACACCTTGTTTGGGCATCAGGTAATGCATCAGCGTGAACACCCCCTTCTTCATCTCGCCCGCGTACTCGGTGCCCAGCACGACGAACTGGCGCGACTCGAACGACAAATCGACGCTGGTCTTCGAGGTCATCTGCCGTGTATGGATGTTGGCGGGGAACTCGCCGGCGTTGAAAATCACGTAGTCGGGTTCGCCGAACGCGGCCAGCTCGTCGGCCTCGGGGCGGATCAGCATGTTGTGCATGAACAGCGCATGGTACGGCCGGGCGGCGATCAGCCGAATCTTAAGCCGGTACTTGGGGTGCCAACCGGCGAAGCCGTCGAACACGTACAGCCGCGGCCGAATGTTCAAGAAGTCGATCGCCCGCTCGCGGTTCGTCTCGAAGGTCTGTCCTTCGAGCTTGATGTTCACGTCGCCCCACCAGATGTCGGCCGAGCTGGACGGGTGATCGACGATCCGCTTGTCCTTGGGGCTGCGCCCGGTTTTCGAGCCGCTATGTGCGATCAGCGCTCCGGTCGAGCTGAGGGCCGCCTTATCGTGCGCAAGCGCCGCCTCGTAAAGAACTGCCGGCGCGGCGTTCCGCAGTACGTCGGCAACATGAATACCGTACTGCTCGAGACTGAAACCCGGTTCCATGGCGAAACGGCCGCTCCTGTATTTGGTCGTGCCTTTTTCAACCTCCCCAAGAGCCAAGTATAAGGCCGCTGGAGCTTTATCACTATCGCAGTCGGCTCTTCCCTTCGCTTGGGCTGCCGAACGGTGCCCGCGATTCGGCCCGCGGCGCGCGGTGTATTAGATTCCGGTATTTTTTTGGATTTTTCGTTGACAATCGGCCGTTGCGCCTACAGAATCCCGCTGTCCGCCGTGTAGCGGCGATCGGCGCCGCGCCGGGCACACCCTGTCACGAGAAGATTCGGGAGGTATTCATCCATGTCATCGTCTGCTTCCGACCCAGGAAAGGGCGCCACGTCACTGAACGGGCGAATCGAGGCGCTGGAGCGCCAAACCGCCGCCCTCTCCGCCGCCTTGGTCCAAGCCCAGCGGGTCCGTCTTTGGATCACCTTGGCACTGGTGGCTTTCATCGGGCTGACCATCACCATCTTTTACCGACGTGCCGAACAGCTAAACAGCGAGGAAAACCGCAATCTCCTCGCAGCACTTGCCCAAAAAAGCGTCGACGATCACGCCGACGACTTCATGAAGCAGCTTGAAACGCTCGCCCGGGCGGTTAGTCCCGTGGTCACGGACGCGTTTTACGAACAGGCCAAACGAGACCTGCCCAAGTACTTGCAGGCCTCGGAACGCGAGCGCGACCAGCTCGTAAGAAACTTGCAAGAACACCTGCAAACAACACTCGGTGCCCGTTTCGACAAGAGCCTCGTGCGGCACGAGGAGCTGATCAAGCAAGAGTTCCCAACAGCCGACAATGAAGAGATCCGCAAACGGATGATGAAAAATGTCGAAGCGGCTTTGCAGACGATATCGCAAAAGTACTACGGCAAAGAACTGGGCAATCAGATGGAAGCATTATACGGCACGTGGGACCAGTTTCCGCCGGCCCCGGCGCCCGCGAAAGGCGAGGCCGCGCTCATCGACCAATTGATCGGCATGCTGCTCGAGCTCTTGACCGTCAAGCTCAAGAGCACCGAAATCGCGGCGGCCGAGTGACGACCATTTTCTCTGTACAGTCCTGGAATCTTTTCACATAAAGGCCCTTGCCATGTCCAAATCTTCCTTGTCTTCCTCCTTGGAAGACCGCCTCGATTCCGTGCAACGTGAACTGGCCGCCCAACAGCGCAAGCTGGTCGGACGCACCCGCTTCACCGGCTTCATCGCGGCCATCGTGCTGGTCGCGTTGTCTGTTTACTTTTACTACGGCTACACGCAACTGAATGAACTGACGGAGGCCGCGAAGCTGGTCGCGCTCGCCGAAATCACCATCGTCGATAATCTCGCGCCCGCGAGAAGAATCCTGGAGGACGAGATCAAGAGCGGTGCGCCCGGCTGGGCGGATCAGCTCAGTCGTGAGGTGCAAGAAAGCTTACCGCAAGCTCGGGAGGAGCTCGAGAAATATATCGTCGAGCAGATGAAGATGATGATCGACGCGACCGGTGCCCTGACCGAAGAACAGCTCCGCGGATTTTTCAAAGACAATCACGATGTCCTGGAAAGAGGGCTCCAGGATTTGTCCAGCAGCCCGGACATGGCCGAACAAACCATGCAGGAGTTGATGGCCGCGCTCGACAAACAGCTTTCGAAGCAGATGCATGACGAGGCCCTCGAGCTCTTCGCCACGCTCTCGCTGATGAGCGAGAAGCTGGCCAAGCTCAAGAGCGGCCGGGGACTCAACGCGGAACAGCAGCTCGAACGCCAGGTGCTGATGCTCTTTCGGCGGCTGCAAACGGAAACCGTCGAGCCGGGAATCGCGGTGCGCCCCGCCTCCTCCGCCGGGGCCTCCCGCGTTGCCGTGGTGCCCGATGGCACGGCGCCCGACGAAACGACGTCCGCGGATGAGAAACCCGACGTCGCTTCCCAACACGGCGAAAACGAGGTTCCCGGTGCCAGCAGTGAAAGCGAGACGGCCGATCCGCCGGAGGAAACGGCTGCGCCCCCCGACGGCGAATCCGCGGCGCCACCGGAACCCAATTAAGTAGCTCGATGAGCTGCGCGGGGATTGAGCCGCGTTTGGGCCTGTCGAGCACATCGGGCCTGTCGAGCATATAGGGCCTGTCGAGCATATAGGTCCTGTCGAGTACAATCGATACGAGACTCTCGCAGCCCAACTTTGCTCGCCCCACCCGTGACTTCTGCTACTCCCGACCAACCCGCTCGGCTCCGCGTCGCCGTCGTCGGCGGCGGCTTCGCCGGCCTGGCCGCGGCGCATAGGCTGCGCGAACTCGATCCGGCGACGGAGGTGACGCTCTTCGAGGCGGGCGACACGCTTGGTGGCGTGGTTCGCACCGAACGATCGGACGGCTACCTCCTGGAACACAGCGCCGATAGCTTCATCACCAACGTCCCCTGGGCGCTCGATCTCTGCCGGCGGGTAGGACTGGCCGACGAGTTGCTGCCGACGAACGAGGCGCACCGCCGCGCGCTGGTGGTCCGCAAGGGCAAGCTGTATCCCGTGCCGGAGGGCTTCACGCTCCTGGCCGGCAGCCGAGTTTGGCCGATCCTTACGACGCCCGTACTCAGCCTCAAGGGAAAGCTGAGGCTGTTGGGTGAATGGTTCGTGCCCGCCCGACGTTACTCTGCCGACGAAAGCAATGACGAGAGCCTGGCCTCGTTCGCCCGCCGCCGGCTGGGACGCGAGGCGTTCGAGCGGCTGGTGCAGCCGCTGGTGGCGGGCATCTATACGGCCGACGCCGAGAAACTGAGCATCGAAGCCGCCTTGCCTCAGTTTCCGGAAATCGAGCGGACGCACCGCAGTTTGATCCGCGGCCTCAGGCGCGGCGCCGCGGCCGGGCAAGCGAGTGGCGCCCGGTACAGCCTGTTCGTCGCGCCGCGGGACGGGCTGGCTAGCCTGGTCGAAGCCATCGCGCGGCGATTGCCCGCCGGGTGCGTTGCATTGAACGCGCCTGTCGAGCGCCTCGCGGCGCGCCCCGGCGGCGGCTGGATGGTGTCGCTTGGTCGAGACGAGCTGCGAGAATTCGACACCGTGATTGTGGCCGTGCCGGCCCCGACCGCCGCGCGGCTCCTGGAAGGGATCGCGGCCGAGTTGGCCGCGGAGCTGCGGCAAATTCCGTACGCCGGCTCGGCGATCGCCTTGGCGGGCTACCGCTGTGAGCAGATCACGCACCCGCTCGACGGCTTTGGTTTCGTGGTACCCGAGATCGAGGGACGAGAGATTCTCGCGGCGAGCTTCACGAGCGTCAAGTTCGCCGGCCGCGCGCCGCGCGGACGTGTGCTGGTGCGTGTGTTCTTTGGCGGCGCGCGCCGGCCCGACCAGGTCGAGCTCGGCGACGAAGAACTGCGGCGGATCGCCGGCCGCGAGTTGGGCGAACTGCTCGGCGCGCGCGGCGAACCTGAATTGTTTCGGGTTTGCCGCTGGCGGGCGAGCATGCCCCAGTACCATATCGGCCATCTGGCACTGGTCGAACGGATCGAGTCGCGCGTCGCCCAATTGCCGGGCCTGGAACTGGCCGGCAACGCTTATCGCGGCGTCGGCATTCCGCATTGCATTCAAAGCGGCGAGCAGGCGGCTGAAAGGGTCGTTGGTCAAAAGTCATTGGTCATTGGTCATTAGTCAATGGTCACCAAGCGCCAAGACTACAAGTCGTCTGGCTCGATGCGGACACGGGCTACCACAAGCAGGTCTGTGAGGGTGTCGAATTCTCCAATGCCGACGTGGTGCATGTCGATCATCTGGTGTCGCAGTTTGGCGATTGCCCTGAATCGAGAGAGATTGCGAGGCACTTGTCGAGGTTGCGAGAATTGAACGCCTCGGAAACCGGTCCGGTCTGACGGACTGCGGCACGCATGGCGGCTTCGTCGCGACGGGCGCGGCGGACAAGAACCCCAGGCCTGGATCAGCCGATCATGCTCGCCGGCCAACCCCGCCTTGCCCTGGCCACGGAATCGCCACCGACTCGCATAGATGGATGGGTCGCACCGGTGTTCGGCGCCCAGTCGCCCCCTCCTTCTAGGTGAGTGCAAGCAGATCTCCGCCCATTTGTGTATCGGCAGGTACGACTCGTACCTCATTTAACTGGTTGCACCAGTCTTGCAAGAAGTCCGCGTCCAGCCAGTCTTCACGCGCTTTCTTTTGGAGGTCCGGCGAAAGGTTTCTGTAGTGAGGTCCTAAATCAATCATGCGCTCGCAATTCATGCGCCCCAAGGGATTTCGAGCGATTACGTCCTCAACACCTTCCCGAATTACGCGGAGCAAATCAGCGTCTTGGCCTAATTGCACCGTCAGGTGAAACGAGCCGTCAGAAACGTGGAAAGCCCGTTGCCGAAGAGCGCCCGCAAGGGCGCTGTTCAGGATCCTGCCCAGCCACGTCATTACGACGGTACTTTGACCGACACGAACAGCCACGAGCTGTGTCGGCGGAATCTCGAAATGGTTGGCAAGACTTGCCCCAACGTCAAAGGCGTAGGGAAGCCCGTGGGCGCGATATAAAGGTGAATCGACGTGATCGCCGCCCCCGCGGACCCGTTGGATGAATGGCGAGCCACCTGGCACCAGGTCGTAGGACCGCCCGGCCACGCGAATGCCATCTGTTGGTCCAGACACACCAGCCACAGTCGCAACGACCTTGCCGCTCTCGACATCGACTAATGCTACTTCGAGAGGACTAGGTTGAATGTTGGCATAAATACGCTTGCTGTCGATGAAGCTCCATCCTTCAGGTGCCGGGCGATAGACATCGCGCTTCCAGTCGAGAAACCCCGTTTGGACCATGTCTTGGAGCACGTCTTGAATGCAGCGATTGCTGACCGTCGGCGCGCTGTCGCTCCCAAGAATCCTGGCGAATTGTTCCGTGACCCGACAATTCTTCGGCGATTGTTTGAGGTATGCGAGGACTTGCTGAAACAGTACGGATCGCCGAAACGGGCAAGTCGGCCCGCCAGGCATCCCGCGTGTCGCCTGTCCGACCAAGGCATTGAACATCAACTCTCCGGCCCGATCTCTTGCGACACAGAGCACGCGGGTTCTCCCGTTCAATCGGCGACAGCCACGTCCGATACGTTGGAGAAAACTCGACAAGGAGAACGGCGGATCGATACAGACGACGAGGTCAATGTCGCCGATATCAATCCCAATTTCGAGTGTCATTGTCGCAACGCAAATTGCCTGCGGATCCGATTTGAAACGAGATTCAGTTTCCTCCCGTTGGGACTTCGACAAGCTCCCGTGGTGCCCGTAGACGGGCGCTTGCGAGAACCGACCACAGCGAAAGTAGCCCGTGCCAGCGTCAACTTGCTTTCGGCTGTTCACGAAAACCAGCAGCTTTTGAACAGCCGTAAACTCGTCCACTGCACCCATCGCCGCTTCGGCCCTCTCTTTGTCGGTCCCTCCAGCAAGGATGATGCGTGCCTCCAGTTGCCGCTGTCCTGGTACGGCGACTATCACCGACCCCGTGGCGAGGTACGTGTCGGCCAGCCTTGTCGGGTCGGAGACAGTCGCCGACATGGCGATGGTCTGCAACCCGGCAAAACCCGACCCGCCGACATGGTGGCGAAACGCCCATATTCGTCGGAGGAGGCAGCGGAGTTGATCACCACGCGGGGAACCATCGAGCAGGTGAATCTCGTCCAAAATAATCGCTTGTGCATTTTCTAGGCTCTGACGGCGAAATGTCAGTAGCGACTCGACGGACTCTGGGGTAGTGATGAGGATCTGATCTTGGATTTTGTCTCCGATTCCGTGGTCAGCCGTCTTCCGGCCAAGACGAATCCCCATTTGCTCAAGGGGCCGTTGCAAGCGTGAATGCAGATCGTTAACCAGTGCGCGGGTCGGCGTGACAACCAGTACGCTGAGTCCGGGCCAGCGGTGCCGAACGAGTCGTTCGGATATCGGGGCGAGAGCCGCCTCCGTCTTCCCCCCGGCCGTGGGTGCAGTCACCAACACATTTCGACCCGCGAGGATTACCGGCATGGCTGCGAGTTGGACGTGCCGAAGGGCTCCGAAGCCTGCGAAAAAGGCATTCCAGGCGAAGGGCATCGACCGTGCAAGAGCTCGATGCTGCGCGAGCACTGTATCAAGGTCATCTTTCTCCGCCATTTCAAAGACTCCGCAGTTCCCTCAGGTCCTGTCCCGCCAATGGTCGAAAGCGGCGATCGTTGCCTGAACTCCAGATCGCGTGTTGAAGTCGCCGTGTTTCTTCCAGAGTTGGATTGCCTCGACTGCGATCAAACCCAAGCCCCCTTCCAGCGGCGGCATCACGCCATAAGCACTCGAATAGATCGGCATGACCAAACGGCAATACTCAACAAGACGGTCTTCGCTTAACGGCAGAACCTCCGTCATTAGCAATTGCCCAAAGCGTCGAAACATACTGCTAGCGCTTTGATTGTGGCCGGGGGTCATGGCGATCGCGACGCCTAAATGAGCAGGCTCCTCGGTTGTGAAGGGGTAGCCACCTTGAATGTAACTATGAACGAGGCCAGTTGGCTCATCGACGCGGGTGCGCCGACCGGCCCGCGCCAAGGCCGCCCAGACTAGGCCGCCAAGGAAACTTGTGCCGTAGACCTCATCGATCCTTGTCAGATCGAAATACTTTTCGGCCTCGTCGAGGATCACGACAAGACCGCGATATCCCATCGCGCGGGCGAGGCGAGATAGGCCAGAGAGCACGTAAACCCCGAAGTCGCCTTGGTTACGAGCGTAGAATCCTGGCCACAACGCTTTACCAATATCGGGACGGCAGTGCGATTGGCGAGCGCAGCCGACTCGGCTCCCGAGATCGCCATTCAACAGTGCTTGCAGAGGAGGTTTTCGCGCGAAATCCGGGTCGCAGAGAAGCCACGCGAGCGGCGGGCAACCGATCAGGCGCGCGAGCTCAATAAACTGAGCGTCCGGATCGTCTCCATTAGTTGAGAGAACGTCACGATTTACAAGGTTGACAACATTATCGATCCCCGCCTTTAGCCACTGCGGCGCGCACATTGTTCTGACGAGATTTCGGTACACGAGGTGCGGCTTATTTACCGGGCATTCAAGTGCATCGAAATCAACGCGCGCCGTGATGAAGCCTGCACCATGCGCCGCTTCCTCAAGAAGGGCTAACGAAAAGGTCTTTCCTTGCCCATATGCTCCGGTGACAAGCAACGCCGAGCCACCGGCAGCAGTATCGGCGACGAAACGGTTGATTGTTGTCCTCATCTCGTCGAAGCCAACCGCCAGGTGGTGGGTACATCCGTCGGGCGACGGCAGGCCAACCCGGAACGATTCGATGACTCGACGCGCGTTTCTCGCATCCTGAGACTTTGGAGGAGGTGCCCTTTCTAGCATCGTCACGCGTCCCAACGTTGTGGCGGGGTTTTGCGCCGGCACTGCGGACTCGATATCGGCGCTTTGGCTCGGCGCAATGCGAAACCCTGCAAGTCGTCCGGTGCGCGGAGGAGGTGGTGGGGTGATAGCCGGCTTATGCGCGGCAACTGAGGCCGCGGCTGGCGCGCCCCGCACTGCGGTGATCCGCGGCGGGGGAGGTGGTGTGACGAGGGGCCGAGCGCCCGCGGCGGCCCGATCACCCGAACTCGCTACGACCCGATATTCGGATCGTTTTTCTGGCGGCACTCGAAAATGAATGCCGCTGGAGAGAACCTTCACGATCCAGTCGGTGCCTTCGATGCGCACCAGTTCGCACAGGTTCAATCGTGGATGAACGAGCTTCGTAGTCACGCCGTCGGACATTGCTTTTATTCTCCGTCGGCCGCGACGGCCTCCGCATCCAGCGAATCCAATCGCTGCTTCGCACCCTCCATGAACCCCTGAATTTCATCGTTCGTAAGTGCGCGCGCCCCCGTTTCGCGGAACTGCTGCAGGGCACGCACCCATGTACTCACCAGCAGACGCCGCGTCCCACTGCCGACCATGGTTTGGCGCAGTGCCTGTTCTGCAACACCGTGAAGTGCCGCTCGGAGCAAATCGCCATCTTCGGGCGCATCTTCAAAGGCAATGCGAAAAACGAGCGAAATCTTCGCTCCCATCATCTGAAGTAGATCGATCTCTTTCAAGCCCTGCAATGACTCAAGATCGATCCTCGTGCCCGGACCACATCGTTGTTGGAGGGCTGGATACGCGGTGGCGAAACCCGTAAAGAATTCTGGCATCACCGCGTACAGAAACAGCGTCCCTGGTAGTTCACCACTGTTGCAGCGATTGATCAAGGTAAGCAGGTTTTCGCACGCGACCTTCTGCGCCTTGCTCGACATCAGGCTGAGCGACCTCCGTGCCTCATCAAAAAGCAAAACAGTTCCCGCTGCGAGTTCCGAACGTTGAATGAATTGGCACAACGATCGCAGGAAGCGGAGACCGCTTGCCTTGTCGAGTTTCTCGTATAGGTCGATTTCCTTCGGTTCCTTCGCAGCGAAAGGCTCACCGCGGAGATACATTCCGGCGACTTGAACTTTGCGGGCGTCGCCTTTGAGTTTGGCAAGCAGGTATTGGACCACGGCCTGGCGAAAACTCGTGCTTTCGACAGGAGTGGCCGCGAGGCTTGTTTCCACCCACGCGAGCGCTTGATCTCGCAGTGCGTCATTCACATTGCCCGAAAGGACTCCCTCGAACTTGCGATCAAGAAGCTGCTGGAGGGCCACGTCGATTCCTTGTCCGCGATCAACGTCCGCCGGAGTCAACGGTTGGGCCTGAATTGAACGTGCGACGGCGCCGTAAATGCGGTCGGGCCGGTCCAACGGACATTCGTCTTGTGACAACTCGACAAAGGCTGTCGTGTAATTGAGCTTCCACGCTTCCTCCTGCATGCAGCGCAGAAATTGGGTTTTGCCGTTACCGTAATTTGCCTCCACCCATTTGCAGGCCCCACTTCCGTCCTGTCCTTCAAACGGAGTCAGGAGATCCTGCAGGTAGTCGCCGCGAAGGCGCCGGATGATCGGCTCCGTGCCGACGTTCAAGTACGATGCCCCGAGTTGTGGGGGCTGCCCAGACTCGGCCAGCGAATGGATGATCCGCGAGGCGGTGCGGCGATCGGGTGCGTCCGACATAGGTCAATCTCAGGTTATCCATCGCTCCGGCCCTAACTAGCGGCCTTGCAATACGACGGCTTGGTAGTACGTGCCCTCGCCGAATCCACATGAAATATCGCGGGGGATGAAAATCGACTTCTTGGAGTTCTTCGTGTTCTCAATGACCGCTGGTTCCAGTTGAAATTGCTGATTGGCGTTAAGGTTTTGGTCTGATTGGATGAATTGCTTGAGTTCGATGACGAAACGCGACATCGGGTATTCCGCATCCATCCGCTTTCGCTTCCCCGAAACCCCGGTTGAACTCCGGATGAATCCCATTTCGCGGAAGACGACGGGTAGTTCGACACGAAGCTTCGTCGTCGCAGGCGAGTTTTCCCGCCGTGCCAGGGCGACGCGCATTGCCTCATGCAGCTCGCGCCGGAACGTCGGTAAGTCAACTGGCGGATCGAGCAATGAGGCCTTTAGCGAGCGAGCACTTGCGAGAATTGCGGATGCGTTTCGGGGCACGTCTTTCAGTATCGGAACCTTTGCGTATTCAAACGAGGCCACTTCTACTTGCGGCTTGATGCCGACATTGAATGGTCCGATCCCAAAACCATCCGGAAGAGACTTAAATTCAAGCCCTTCGTCCTCACAGCGCTGTCTGAGCCCGGATGCGAACCTTTCTTCAGACCCAGTGTTGAGGGTACTTAGTTGCTTTTCAAGCGATTCGATGAGCTTGCCCAATACAGGCCGAGTCGGCTCCGACTTCATCGCGTGCAGGTCAGTGACCAGGCGCCCGATTTCTGATCCAATGCCGGGCCTCGATGCCAGGGCCTTCATTGCCCGGGTGAGGCGGGCGCTCAACTTGGTGAGGAACTCCCGATATTCCGCCGCTTGCCGTTCAGCGCCCGCAACCGTCTCGAAAATCGCCTTCGAATCAGGGTCGGCGGGGGAATCTATCATGCCTTGCCTCGTTCTCCAAAGTTGCGGTGAATCCATCGCCGCCATTTTCCACATGGCGCGCGCAATTTGCAATAACGAGGGTGTGAAATTCGAAATGCCCAGGTTCTGGGCCGCGTTTGCCAGTCGCGGGGACGGCGAACGTTGGTTGTCAATGGCATAGAACCAAGGCAGTCGGACGGACGGAGGAGGGATCTGGTCAATCGCTTTCGCCAGGGAAATCGCGCGCAGCGCCGTCGTCGGGGCTCTGTGGAGGCGCGGTTGGCGTGCCGGCTGAAGGTGGCGTTGCGCCGCCGCCTGCGCCCGTCGGAGGGGGAGTCGGTGGCACCGCTGCTGCGACCTTGGCCAGAATCGTTCCCATGATCGGTGTCGGGACGATACCGGCCAGGTCCCGGATGTCGCTGTCCGCAATCTGAACCAGCCACGAACATACGGCCGCGCATCGTCGATTCAGCCGCGTACGCGGGTGGCCTTGCGGATGCCAGGGCAACAAAACGTGATCGTCGGGCAACGGATCGAGAAGCCGGCTGGTAACGGCGACCACGTCGCATCGTCCCGTCGCGTCAGGCGGGTCGGCGGCTTTGACGACGACCGCCGGCCGCAGCTTCTGGATGCCGTTGGCATCGGGAATCGTCGCCCAGACAATCCGTCCGGTGCTCAAGAATTGCGTCATCCCGACGCTACCTCGTTAATCAAAAGGGTTTCGGCTCGTCACCGTTAAACCACTCCTGCGACGGTTGGAGGGTCTTTCGCGCATGTTCCCAATCGATGACCGCCGTCAGCCTCTCCACCTCTTGCCGTGCCAGACCTTCCCGCACCAATTCCAGGTACTCCAGAGGAATGACGGCCGCCAGGTCCTCGCCATTGCGACGCACAATCACCGGCCGGTGCTCGGCGGCAACCAGCGTGAGCACTTCGGAATACTCACTCGCGGCGCATGGCTCGTCCACACGCCCAGGTTCAACGAGCAACGATGGCAGAGTCATGATTCAATCCTCTCTATGGCGTTTCTCCCCTCTCGAAAGAGAGATTTCCCGAGCCGCATACAATTCTAACACGTGAGGCGGCCGGTTAGCCAGCTACCCCTCAAACAGTCAAACACCGACTCGCTCGCGTTGAACCAAGGTACTCTTTTCCGTCGCGGAGTTCGCCAGGTCGACCGGCAGATTTGGGGCACGCCTCGCCGTTTCCTCGCGGCGTGCGCGGCGGACAAGCACGTACATGTAGGCGCTGAACGACGTGACCAGCACAAAGGGCATCGACAACAGGAACACGATGCTCACGCCCCAGGCCTGGATCAACCGATCGTGCTCGCCGGCCAACCCCGCCTTGCACATCGGGCAAGCCGTCGCCACCGATTCGCCGACGAAGAAGAAAGCGAGCAGCGACGCCACCACCATCAGCCACGGCTTCGAAAGCCGTGGCACGTGGGGAAGGCGGATGCGCGATGATGGAAGTCGTTGACGCATGTTACCGGACCATTATACGGCCTTACGGCGCGGCTGGGTAGATGTGGTAGAGTGCGACATAGATCAAGACCCCGGTGACCGAGACGTACAGCCAAATAGGGTAGGTCCAACGGGCCAACCTCCGGTGGGCCGCCCGGCGATCGCGCAGGCCCAGGTAAATCGTCCTCAGGGCCAGGAAAGGGACCAGCGCCGCCAACAAAACGTGGCTGATGAGGACCGCGTAATAAACGTACGAGATCGGCGGCGGACCGGCGAAGGGCGTTCCCCCTTTTCCCTTCAATACGCCGAAGTGGTACCACAAGTAGCAGCTCAGGAACGCAACCGAAACGCCGAAGGCCGACAGCATCGTCAGCTTGTGGGCTCGCTCGCGGCGGCGCTTGATGAGCGCGTAGCCGGTGAGCAAGAGCACGGTGGCCACGGCGTTCAACGCGGCATCGGCCGCCGGCAAAATCTCGCGGGCCGTCAACGCGAAGAGGGCCGCCGAGGCGGGCGTCACAACGCCTCCTTCTCGGCAATCGGTTCGGAGTCCAGCTCACGGACCTTGGCCAAGAGCGCGTCGAGCTGCCGCGGGTCGCTGTAGGTATACCCTCGCACGAATCGGCCGTCGCGGCCGATCACGACGAGCTTATCGCTGTGGGACTTCGTCGCCGGCAACTTGAGATGTCCTTCACACAGGTCATGGATATCGATCATGTCGCCCGTGAGAAACAACCAATGGTGGGGGTCGGCGCCGCGCTCTTTGGCGTAATCCGCGAGCACTCTGGGGGTGTCGTTCGCCGGATCCACCGTTACGCTTACGAACGTCACGTCGGTATCGGTCAGCTCCTTGGCGATGGCCGCCACCTTCTGGTTCATCGTCAGGCAAAAGCCCGGACAGGAGGCGAAGAACGTGCTCGCCACCCAGACGCGGCCTTCGAGCCGTCGCATGTCGAACGGCTTGCCGTCGCGTTCGATCAACTTGAGTTCTTCCAACCGCCGCGCGGGCTTAGCGGCGTCGACCGTCGCGATGGGCGGCTGGGATCCGTCGCCGCCGGTAAATGTGCCGACCTTGGATACCCGCCAGATCGTGTACGAACCGTAGGCGGCCAACAGCAACAAGAGGAGTGTCAGCCAGCCCTTCACCATGTTACTCATTGCAAATCTCCCGTCGTTCTGCCTTCGGCCGTTTTCCAGGATAACACGAACGTGACGGCCGCGAAGCCCGCCGTCACGATCAAACAGGTGGCCAAGGATGGCAAGTCGGCCGGCAAGTCGGCGCTCGGCGTTCCCCAATACAGCAAGTGCCGCAGGCCGGCGACGCCGTAGGTCAGCGGATTGAGCCGGATGATCCAGGCCAGCGCGGCGGCCGCGCCCGCGGCGCGCGGGTCGGCCGGAAAGAAGGCGCCCGACAAAAGCCACATCGGCATTAGAAAAACGCTCATGATTGCGTGGAAGCCCTGCGTCGAGTCGAGCCGCCATGCGATGACGAAACCCAAGGCGGTCAGGGCGAAGGCCAACACGAAGGCAAAGCCCGTGATCGCGGCCAACGACACGGCGCTGAATTTCAGCCCAACGGTAAACCCCAGCGCAAGGAACAAAAGCCCCTGGACCAGCGCGATGAGCGTGCCGCCGGTGAGCTTTCCCAGCACCAGCGACCAGCGCGGCACAGGGGCCACCAACACCGACTGCAAGAAGCCCTCGCGGCGGTCTTCGATGATCGAGATCGTGGCGAAGATGGCGGTGAACAGCAGGATCAGCACCAGCGTGCCCGGAAAGAAGTACTCGCGATAGCTCAGGTTGCCGGTGGCGCCGCCGGGCCAGCGGAACGAAGGCCCCAGGCCGGCACCAAACAAGACCCAGAACAACACCGGCTGGCCGATTGCACCGAACACGCGGTTACGCTGCCGCGCGAAGCGCACCAGCTCGCGCGCGGCCAGCGTGTAGACCGCCAGCCAAGGGCGCGGCGCGGGGGGCGCGGCGATTTCCAAGTCGTGCGGCGCTACAGCCACGGGGTGCCTCCAGGTGCTTGAGCGGCGCGCCGTGTCGCCGCATTGAACCAATTACACTTCACGCGGCCGACGATGAGACATTCACGGTAGCTGGGGCAGAGCCTAAGCGATGCCCCGGTTGCTATCTGGCCGGGGCATCGCTGACGCTTTGCCGCCAGCCACCACCTTCTCTTTGCAAAGGTCGCATTCTCGGCCGCTCGGAGTATAACAATTTGCAAATTGGAATGCGTATTACCCAACGCCCACCTCCCTTCGCTCTTGCCAAAACCGGTGCCCCGTGCGTGCAATGAAAACGTCTTCCAGCGTCGGCTTGCCGAACGTCACCGACTGGATACGTCCCGGGAATGCCTCGCACACACCGGCGACCAATTGGTGGGCATCGGGCCGTTCGAGCCGCACGCTGCCGTCGACCACCATCGCCGCATAGCCGAAACGCTCGGTGATCGACACGGCCAGCGAATCCGGGTCGTCGCACGCAATCGTGAGCGAATCGCCCCCCACACCGGCCCGCAACCGATCAGGCGTGTCGAGCGCCACCAACGAACCGGCATTGAGGATCGCCAGCCGGTCGGCCTTCTCGGCTTCTTCGAGCAGATGGGTCGTGAGCACGACGGTAACTCCTCGCTGGCCGCGAATCTGCCGCAGGTAGTCCCAGAGATCACTCCTCGCCGCCGGGTCCAGGCCGGTACTCGGTTCGTCGAGCAACAGCATTCTCGGGTGGTGCAACATGCCCTTGGCCAATTCGACCCGTCGCCTCAAGCCGCCCGAAAGGGTCTCGACCAGGTCGCCCTTGCGCTCGCTCAGCCCAAGCCGGTCGAGCATTTCGTCCGCGCGGCGGCGCAGCTCCGCGCCTTTCAGACCGTATAGGTGCCCCTGGTGGCGGAGGTTCTCGGCCACCGTGAGCTTCCTGTCGAGGCTGGGTGCCTGGAACACGACGCCGATCCGCCGGCGGACCTCAGCCCGACCATGCACCACGTCGAAACCCAGGACCGCCACCTCGCCTTGCTGGACGGGGATCAACGTCGAGAGAAGTCGAAACAGCGTCGTCTTGCCGCCGCCGTTGGGTCCCAGCAAGGCGAAGAGCTCGCCCGCCTCGACCGCCAGATCAAGCCCTGCCAGCGCCAACCGTTCGCCGTAGCGATGCACAAGCCGTGAAACCTGAATGGCGGGGGCATTGGTCATGTTACTCGTTCCCACGCTCTGCGTGGGAACGTCTCCACGGATGCTCCGTGTCCCCGTTACTCGTTTTCACGCTCCGCGTCTCCACGTTCAACGGCGCTCGGCCGCCGTAGGGCCGCAGAGCGGCCGAAGATGTGTTCCCACGCAGAGCGTGGGAACAAGGAACGTGTTACTTTCCGTGCCCCCCGCCATGCTCGCCATCTCCGCCCATCTCTTTTGATATGTCGAGCATCAGTTTCTGATCGTCGAAATCAGCGGTGTACTCGCGGCGCTCCTCGGAGTACTTGCCGCCGAAGCCGAACAGGCCGTTGACCCGCGCGCCGACGTCGGGCACCAGGGCCAACGTCAGGAAGATCGCCATGATCGAGGCCGGGATCGTCAGTACGTACTTCCAGTTCGCCTCGTACTTGACGTGCATGAAGAACAAGATCACCAGCATCGCCTTGGTGCAGGAAACCGCGGTCATGAACACCCAAGCGACCTCGGGCGTCGCGTGGAAGGGCCAGAACCGCGAGTAGGTGAAGAACGAGCAGCCGGTCAGGAAGCAAAGGGCCGCGAACACGACGATGTACTTGCCGACGCCGTGGCCGGCATGGGCATGGTCATCGCCGTGGCTACCGTGGTCGGCGGGCGAATGGCTGGCGTGGGACATCGACGAAATCCTCAGAACAAGTACAACAACGGGAACAAGAAGATCCAGACCAGGTCGACGAAGTGCCAATAGAGGCCGATGTTTTCGATGACCCCGGCCTTGGCCGCGGTGAACGGCATCCGGAAGATCATGATCACAAACGCGATCAGACCGATCAAAACGTGCAAGGCGTGGAAGCCGGTCATGAGGAAATAGGTGCTGGCCCACATGTTTCCACCCGGAATCACGATCGGCATCTTGAGCCAGTGGAAGCGATCGTTGAGCCCTTCGGCATGGCTTTCGACTCCCGGGGCGGGCAAGGGGAAAATCTCGGCCGCGAGGCGCGCCAGCCCGCGCTCGTCGATATCGCGCTCGGCGTCGTTGGCCGCTGGGTGCGAAAAGGTCAACTCAATCCAGGCTTTCAGGTCGGCCTTGAACTCGGCGTCCGGATCGTTCGCCGCCGCTTTCTCATTTGCCGCGTCGGCCTCTTTTTCCTCGGCCTCGGGCGCGCCCTGCTCGCCAGGACTGCCGGCCGGCTCCTGACTCTCCTCATTGAGGGCCTTCAAGTAGCCGGCGTACTGGGTCGTCTCTTTCATCGAGTCAAGCCGCTCTTGCAATTCCTTGTCGCTCTTGAGGCCGGCGAGCAGCGGCGAATTCGGC
Organism: Pirellulales bacterium; assembly: GCA_035534975.1. Taxonomy (GTDB): domain Bacteria; phylum Planctomycetota; class Planctomycetia; order Pirellulales; family JAICIG01; genus DATKSN01. Next base: position 17,942 of record DATLQY010001053.1, on the reverse strand, counting down.
GCGTCGAGCTGGCCGCGCAGTTCGGCAGCACGGGTCCGCACGGCCGATCCGAAATAGACGTCGGGCCGCTCGAAAATGCGGCTTCGCGGGTACCAGGGATACATGCCGTGCTCGAACTTGGCCCCGTACTCGTAGGCCTTGACCCCGAGGAACACGCCACCCAAGACCAGGGTGACGGCCAACCAGAGCCTGGCCATCGGGGCCTGGTGGCTTTTGGCCGCTTCGAGCGACAGCACGATGCTCACGCTGGAACAGATCAGCACGAACGTGTTGAAGGCCCCGATCGGCTCGCTAATATGCACCTGGTGCGTCGCCGGCCAGACCTGGGCCCCGAAGCGGATCACGATGTAGACGCCGATCAACGCGGCGAAGAACATGATCTCCGTCGAGAGGAACAGCCACATGAAGAGCTTGCCGTTGGTAATCGGCAGCGCGGGCTGGTAAACAAGCTTCGGCGGGTGGCCGTGCCCGGCGCCGGCGTGCGATGGATCGTGAGTCAAGGTTTCGGTCATAGGGTTCGTAGTCAAACGATGAATCTGATTGGTTGGCTTCACACGGAGCCAACGGCGACGGTACGGATCAATTAATCGCCGTCGCCGTTGGTTCCGGGTTAAACGAGTTCAAAGATGCGAGCTAAGCGAACGCAACGGCCCCATCATCAACCACATCAAAAGCGCCGGCAGGTAAACCAGTGACGCCCGCAACAAGATCCGCGCCGAGGCGTCGTCGCGGCGCACCAGAAACGCCGCCGCGCAGACCAACTGCCCCACGCCCAGCGCGAGAGCCCAGAAGAAGTAAATTGGCCCGGCGAATCCGGCCACGGCGGGCAACAAGCTCACAGGCACCAGCGCCAGCGCTGCCAGCACGGCCTGCATGCCGGGCCGCAATCCGCTGGGATCGACCACCGGCAACATCCGCATCCCGGCCGCGGCGTATTGTCGGCGGTAGATCCAGGCGATGGCCATGAAGTGTGGAAACTGCCAGAGGAACACGATCAAAAACAGCGTCGCCGCCGAGAGGTCGAGACGGCCGCCGACCGCGGACCAACCCATCAATACCGGCATGGCGCCGGCGACGGCGCCCACCATCGTGTTGGCGTGCGTGCGGAGCTTGAGCGGCGTATAGACACAGACGTACAGCACCCAGGTTGCCAACCCCAAGGCGGCCGTGAGTGGGCCGACCCAAAACGCCAAGTGCGCCGCCCCGACGACTGTGGCCGCCGAGCCGAGCCAAAGCACCTCGCGCGCGCCAAGCCGGCCGGCCGGCAACGGCCGGTCGGCCGTGCGGTCCATGCGGCCGTCGATCTCGCGTTCGAGCCACTGGTTGAAGGCGCTGGCCCCCGCCCCGACCAGCAGCGTTCCGAGCAGGGCGTGGGAGACCAACCAGACGTCCGGCAAGCCGGCCCCAGCGACGAAAGCCGCCACGGCCACGGTCACGAGCTCCAAAGCCACGATCTTGGGTTTGGCCAATTCGACGTAGTCGCAAAGCCGTTGGACGGTTTGCGAGCGGTCGCCGACGTAAGTGACGGTCGAAGTGCTCACGCGGCCACCTCCATGCCGAGTCCGCTAAGCCGCAACGACCGCAGCGCCAACGAGAGCGACATCGCCAGGATCAGCGAACCGGTCGCCACGTGCGCCGTGGTCACCAGCGCCTGGGTGGCGCTCTCGCGGCTGACCACGTAGCCGGCGGCCCATTCGTAGTCGGACAGCCAGGACGGCCAGCCGTAGTTCAGCACCCACGCCGCGCACCCCAGCCCCAACTGCACGACGACCAGCGCCGCCAGCCCGCGCGCGGGTCGCGCCAACCACGCTTCAGCATGCCGCCGCAGGCCGGTCTGGAACAAGAGCAGCGACACGTGCAACGAAAGCACCAGGGCGAGAAACAAATGGAGCATGACCGTCGCGCGGAAAACGGTCACATCCGCCGTCGGAGAGACGTGGCGCAGTTGCGAGCCGAGCAAGAGCTGCGCGTAGACCAGCATGGTCGTGACGATCGCCAAACGACCTGTAGGGCAGGTTTCCAAGGGGCCATCAAATGGCACCTTGGAAACCTGCCCAACATTCGACAACGCGCGCCAACGGCGCGACGTGCAGACGGTCAAGGCGGCGGCCAGCGCGAAGAAGGCCGGTCCGACGCAGCCGTGAATTTGAGCCAGCAGCCGCTCGTCGAGCCGAACACGCAATCCACCCAGGACGCCCTGCGCGACGACCCCCACGATTGCCACCAGGCCCAGGCGCCGTACCCAGGCCCGCTCGTCGCGCCGCCAAAGCGCCACGGCCAGGGCGATGGTCAAGAGCCCCACGACGGCGGCAAGCAAGCGGTGTCCGTGCTCGATGAACAGGTCCCACGGACCGTAAACCCAGGTTTGCCAGGGATAGAGAAACAAGTTGTATCCGTAGGTCGTCGGCCAGTCGGGCACGGCCATGCCCGCGTCGTAGCTCGTCACCAATCCGCCCACCCAAATCAGCGGAAACGTGGCGCAGGTGAGCAGCACGGCCAGACGGTGCGGCCACAGGCTTTCAGGTTGGATAGGTGCTAGTTCCACGTTTATTCAATTACTCGTTGCCGTGGGGCAGGTTTCCGAGGGGCCATAAATTCCTCGTTCCCACGCTCTGCGTGGGAACTCCTCTGCGGACGCTCCGCGTCCATGTCGCGAACCGGGTGAGATCGTAACCCGGTCTGCTGTCCACGAGGACGCGGAGCGTGGGAACGAGTAGGTATCAATGGTGTCCGCCGCGCGGCTCCTTCCCTTCCGAGCCTTCGGGCGGCGGTTGCGTTTGCGGGTAATAATCGGTATCGACTTCCGGCGAGCCATATTCATAGGGTCCGCGGTAGACGATGGGCTGAATGTCGAAGTTGCCGTGGCCCGGCGGGCTGGGGGCGAACCATTCCAGCGAATTGGAGTGCCAGGGATTGCGGCCGCACTTCGGCCCCAGGAACATGCTGCCGATGAAATTCGCCGCGAAGATGATCTGGGCCGCCCCCATGCCGAAGGCGCAGATCGAAATGAACTGGTTCATCCCTTGCATGTGCGCGAACGTGTCGTAGTGGTACGGGTCGGCCAGCCGCCGCGGGAAACCGCCGGCGCCCAGGATGTGCATCGTGTAAAACGTGCCGTTGAAGAAGACGAACGACAGGAAGAAGTGGACCTTTCCCCAGAACTCGTTCATCATCCGGCCGAACATCTTGGGGAACCAGAAATAGATCCCGCCGAACACGCCGAACGCCGTGCCGCCGAACAGCACGTAGTGGATGTGGGCCACGATGAAATAAGTGTCGTGGATGAAAATATCGACCGGCGTGGCGGCCATGAAGATGCCCGACAGCCCGCCGATGATGAACATCGACACGAACGACAAGGCGAACAACATCGGCGTGGTGAATTGGATCTTTCCGCCCCAGACGGTGCCGATCCAATTGAAGACCTTCACGGCGCTGGGCAAGGCGATCATCATCGTCGAGACCATGAAGGTCATGCCCAGCGCCGGGTTCATGCCCGACATGAACATATGGTGGCCCCAGACGATGAAGCCGAGCCCGGCGATCCCCGCGATCGAAAACACCATCGGCTTGTAGCCGAACAGCGGCTTGCGGGCGAAGCAACTGATCATGTCGGATACCATGCCCATGGCGGGCAGGATCATGATGTACACGGCCGGGTGCGAATAGAACCAGAACAGGTGCTGCCACAAAAGGGGCTGTCCGCCGCCGGCTCCGATGCTCTCGTTGTTGACGATCAACCCCTCGGGAATGAAGAAACCGGTGCGCAGCACTCGGTCGAGCAATTGCATGAAAAGCGCGGCGGTCAACACCGGCAGCGCGAAAGCCTGCAAGACCGCGGTGATGAACATGGCCCAGATGGTCATCGGCAAGCGGAACATGGTCATTCCTGGCGCGCGCATCTGGATGATGGTGGTCATGTAGTTGACCGAACCCATCATCGACGAGATGCCGACGAAGATCAGCCCCATCAGCCAATACGACTGCCCGTTCAAACTACCCGGCGCGGCGGAGTCGACGGCCGCCAGAGGCGGATAGCCCGTCCAGCCGGCGGCGGCCGCTCCGCCGGGCACGAAGAAGCTGGTGATCATGCAGATGAACGCCGGCCACATGAACCAGTAGCTGAGCATGTTCAGCGTGGGAAAGGCCATGTCGTCGGCGCCGATCATCAGCGGGATCAGGAAGTTGCCGAACGCGCCCGCCAGGATCGGGATGATCACGAAGAAGATCATGATCGAGGCGTGCATCGTGAACAGCATCGTGTAGAACTCGGGCGAGATCTGCCCACCCTCGCCCGGAAACAGCCTCGGGCCGACGATCGGCATTTCCGTCCAAGGCCAGGCGAGTTGCCAGCGCACCGCCAGCGCCAACAATCCCCCCACCATGAACCAGAGCAGAGTCGAAAACAGGAACTGGACGCCGATCACCTTGTGGTCGAGCGAGAAGACGTACTTCCGCAAAAAGCTCAGCGAGTGCTCGTGCTCGTGTTCGTGCGCATCGTCGTGCGCGTGGGAACCGACGGTGGTGGTGCTCATAATTCTGGTCCTGATTCAGTTATCGCTCGACCGTTCTCACCGATTCAAAGAAAAGAACTGCCGGGAACCACGGATGACACGGATGAATTCACTGATAGCACGGATTCCAAAACACTCTCTCCTTAATCCGTGCCATCCGCGTCTTCTGTACTATCCGTGGTTTCTTTTGATGCTTTTCGATTGCGGGCGTTGTATACAGTTCGATCGGCGCGTTTCTTATTCTTCTTCCGCGACCGGTTCCTGGGTGGTTTCCTGGGCCGCCGCCAATTCGCGCAGCCATTGGTCGAACCTGGCGCGGGGCTCGACGGTCAGCCGGCCCTTCATTTTGTAATGGCCCCATCCGCACAACTCGGCGCAGACCAGATCGTAGGTGCCCGGCTCGGTGGCCCGGAACCAGACTGGAATCTGCATCCCCGGCACCGCGTCCTGCTTGATCCGCAGGTGCGGGAGGAAGAAGTCGTGCAACACATCCATGCTCTTCAACTGCACCATCACCTCCTCGTCGAGCGGCACGTGCAAGTCGTTGACGTGGTGGATGTCGTCGGGCGTGCCGAGTTTGCCGTCGGGTCCGGGGTAGCGCAAGCGCCACTCGAACTGCCGCGCGGTGACCTCGACGGTGGGTTTCTTGTCCAACCCTTTGGGAATCCGCATCTTGACGTCGGCCCAGGCGTTCATCTGATAAATGGCGATGAACAAGAGCGTGGCGGCCGGCAAAATCGTCCAGACGACCTCCAGGTTGTGACTGCCGTGCGTGTACTTGACCGGCTCGCGGTTCGAGTTGGCGTCGTACTTCCAGAGAAACCAGAACAAGACGCCCTCGGTCACGGCGAACACCACTCCGGTCAGCCAGAGCACGAAATAGAACAGGTGGTCGATCTGGTGGCCGTGCGTCGAAATGTCACGCGGCAGCCAGTAGCCGGCCGCGGGCGCCCAGACGAAGAGGCCCACGCCCAGGATCGGCACCAAAAGGAACAAGATGCTCCAAAACTTTCCCACCGTCGTTCTCTCAGGCAAAGGTTGCGGTTCGTCGTAGCGCGGAATTCATTCCGACGTCGTGCGAAAACGTCGCGCGGATTTCATTTCGACTCAGTTTCAATTGCGTTCCTTCAGCAGTGCGGTCGCGCGCTCCGCGTGCGGCCGGCTCATCGCCTCGTAGGGCAGCGAGCGGACGTAGTTCACGATGTGCCAAATCTGCTCCGGCTCCAGCGACCCCTTCTGACCTCCTTGTTCCGTACCCACGACGGGCATGGGCCCACCGGGAATGCCGGCGTGGATGCGGCGATAAAGGTCGATCGGCCGCCTCCCGCCGCGGTAGATGCCCAGCCGCAGGTTGCGCGGTTTCAATTCAATCTTTGGAAGCAGCCAGAAGCCGGCATTTTCGGCAGTCTTGTCCTTGTTCCAGTCATCGAACAGCCGCTCCTTTTCGGCGGCGCCATCGTTGGCATCGCCCAGCGCCATGGGCCCGTGGCACTTGGCGCAGCCGATCTTATTGTCGAAGAACAGCGCGCGCCCTTTTTGCTCCGATGCGTGAAGCTCTTCGGGCGTGTTGGCGGGAGGCGGCTCGGGTGGGCGGACGATTTTCGTCTCCGCCTCGGCCCAGCCCTCCACGATGCGATTCAGGTAATTCTCCAATAGCTCGGCGCCGGTCTTAGGGATGTCCTCGTCCTGCGCCAAGAGGCCGGACGCCAGGTCGCGCTCGAACTCGCCGCGAATGCCGAGGTACCTCACGTATTCGACCAGGGCCTCGATCTCATCGTTCGGCAAGAGCATGAAGGAGGGCATCGCCGTGCCGGGAATGCCTTCGATCAGCGTCCGCTTCAAGTCGGCGATGGTCGGTTTGGCGCCGCGTTCAGTGCTCTTGAATTTGAACACGCCCTGTCGGTAATCGCGCGGGTAAGGGTTCAGGAAGGCCGCCGTGGGGCCTGCGCCGTCGCCCGTAACACCGTGGCAATGGGCGCAATGCTGCCGGAACAACCCGCGTTGCTTACCGTCCTGATCGCCGCCGGGTGCGCCCGCGGCCAATTCGATCTTCTTCAAGTCGAGCCGTTTCTTGCGTTCTTCCGGTTCCAGCGCGCGCCACCTTGGGTCGTCGCTGCGCAGGCCGACTTCGGCGAACAGAAACGGCTTGTCCGGGGTCCCGAAAGCTGCCTCCTGCGCCGTCGCGATGAATTGCAGCTTTTCCCGGTTCGCTTGTTTCCCTTCCTTGTCGCTTTCGTCTTCCTCGCGGCCGGTAATCCGAAAATCGTCAGGCCCGAGCCGATTCTTCGCGAAGAAGTCCTCCAACTCGACCCGGAAATCAGGCTTTCCGTGTTGGGGCGAACAGCCGGAGGTGATGAGCAACAAGGCGAGCGACGCGCACCACGCCCCGGCGACGGTACGCGGAGTGCGCCCTGCCAAAAGCTTCGTTCTCACGCGCGTCGGTTTTGGTGCTGACTTTTGTTCCGCTCGGATCCTGGACTGCAGCGCCCGGTTTGCCACCAGCTTTAGCTGGTGGTCATCGGCCCTCACCACATTTTTCCCAGCCGGCTTTAGCCGGCTTTGCGAGGCTTCAGCCAGTGATGGACGAAGCGATGTGTACTTCCGCTGCGGAGTGCCTGAAGGCAACGGCAAGCGGGCTAAAGCCGGCTCATGCAGCGGTCTTTTTGATAGCCACAACCACCAGCTAAAGCTGGTGGCAAGCGGCCATGGCCGGCAATTCTGCTGTAACTGGCCGTCGGAAGCTACCGCACATGGAGCGTGCCCGCCGCTTTGGGACTTCCGCCCAAGTCCGCGCTCTGCCGTCCCTTCGGGACTATCGTGACTTTGCATCATCCACCAACTCACGGCTATTTGGCTTGGAACGAGCCCGCGCCCAGCGAGATCGCGCCGAGCTCGTTCTCACCCGGCTTGACTGCTAATTTGAACTTGCCCCTTTTCAGCTCGACTTTTTCCGACGTGGCACTCAGCTTGCCTTTGCTTGCCTCGTGCCAGACCACAAACTCGTGATTGCCGGGGGGTAGTTTTTCGATCTTGAAACGCCCTTCGTCATCCGAGACGGCCACATAAGGGTTGTCGCGGGCCACCACGTAGCCCTTCATCCAGGTGTGGATGCTGCACGTGACGGGCACCGGTTCGTTCTTCGACTTGTCGAAGTGGTAATCGAACGTCGCACCCTTGCTCAAGAGTGGGTTTGCCTGCTCGATGGAACTGTTGTGGCTCACCGCGTCGGAATTATGCAGCTCCAACGTCTGCGAAGTCCGCACCGGCAGGATGTGCGGCTCGAAGCGGCAGTTCTTGTTGTCGAAACGCACGACGTCGGCGGCGGTGGCCTCATAGTCGGGATGGACGAACAGTTTCTGCTTCTTGTTGGTGGCGACGAACACCACCACGTTCTTCAATCCGTTTTGCGAACCAACCAGGAGCGATTCGTCGACCAGGTCGTGCTTGCCGCAAACCTGTTCGTCCTTGGTGACGCTGATCGGCCTGGCCTCGGGCGCCGCCCCCTCGTACACGAACTGTCCGATCAGATCGCCCCATTCGGTCGGTTCGACGACCGGCGCCGCCGGCTCGGCTTCCTCCGGCTCCGCCTTGCTGCCCGTCGTTCTGCGCAGCTCGTCGACTTTGTTGCCATCGACGATGAGCGCCAGCCCGACCGCGCGGCGACCACAGCCGGCGCACGCGACGCCGCACAGTGCTAGCGCCATCCATGTGAGAATCGAACTCTTGACCATACCACTGACCTCCGCAATTACGCTCAGCCCTGTCCGTCGCCTTTCGCTCCGCGAAAGGGCGTCCTTTCGTGGAGCGAAAGGCGACATTAGGCGGCCGATCAACTCTTTTTCTTTTCCAGCGCCTTGGGGGCGACTTTGATCTCGCCGAGATCGTTGCCGTCGCCGTCCTTGATCTTCATCTTGAATTTTCCCTTCGCGTCGGCTTTGCCCGCGCGCAACCAACCGACCTTTTCGTGCCAGAGCGTGAACTCCAATTCGCCCACCGGCAGGTTCGCGATCTCGAACGTCCCGTCTTCTTTCGAGACCCCGACGTAGGGATCGTCGCGGACCACGATGTGACCCATCATCCAGGGGTGGATGTTACAAGTGATCTTCACGGGTATCTTTTGTGCGATGTGAAAGTTGTAGTCCGTCTTGGCCCCGGGGCTCAACAGCGGGTTGATCTGGTCGTCCCTGATCGGCGCCAAGTTGCTGTTGTGGGCGAAGCCGTCCGAGTTGTGCAACTCAAGCGTCTGCGAAAGTCGTATCACCATGACGTGGGGCTCGAAGCGGCAGTTGTGGTTGTCGTACCGCACGGTGTCTTTGGCGGTTTTTTCATAGTCGGGATGGACCTTCACGTCCTTGCTGCTGACGTAGATTACCACATTCGCCAGCCCACCGTCGTCGTCCACGACCAATTCCTCGTAGACGACGGCGTGCTTGGCGCAGGCGGGCTCCTTGCCAGTGTCGATTTTCTCAGGCGCCGGCGCCTTGCCGTCGTAAACGAACCGTCCCTTGAGCGTGCCCCATTGGGCATTCGCCGTACCGACGCTCAAGCATGTCACGGCGGCGCCCAGGGCGATCGACCGCAATAATGATCCGCGCATGGTCGTGTTTCTCCTGTTCTGGCCCCGTGTCTGGATCCCGCAGCGGAACTCGTGAGAGTTCCGACCTATTGCGTAACGTTCGGAATTCCCACGAATTCCGCTACATGAAACTCCTCTAATTCGTACTCGCCGCGTCGTCGTCGGGCGACGTCCGCGCGCTGGCCGCCTTCTCGTCGTCCGGTGCCGGCGGAGGCTCCTTCACCATCGCCTTGATCGACTTCTGTCGCTCCATATAGGCGTCGTAGTTCAAAAGCAAATCAAGGACGCCGTCAAGCGCCTCTTCGCTGGTGCCCGCGAACAACCGGGTGCGCAGCGTCTCGTTTGGATCTTTCTCTCGCGGAAAATTGACCGGCATACCGGTGTAAGGTAGTTTCGACGACGGCTTGGCCAGCCACTCACGCAGGTATTCCGGGCGAAGCCGCTGATAAACGCGCGATAGGTTGGGCCCTTGTGGGTCCTTGGGCGGAACGTAGTCGCCGATCAGGTGGCACTTGACGCAATACGAGGTGCCCTCGGTGACCAGGTTCAGCGCTTCGTCGAGCCGCTTCGTTTCGTCGTCCGACAATACTTCGGCGTCACCCGAACGGTGGTACTGGTAGGGCGCGTCCACGCGGTCCACCGCGGCGAAGTAGCTCACCAGCTTGCCGGCCTCGGCCGACGACATGTTGAACTCGGGCATCCGCAGAACAGCCTTGGGGCGCAATGACATCGGATCGAGCAGGAAATCATGGAGCCAGCCCGTTTGCACCTTGTGGCCCTCCCGCACCAACGGCGGCGGCACATAGCCCCAGGCCTCGGCCTCCTTGGCGGGCTTGCCGAGCTTGAACGCGATGGGTTCAACATACCGGGCGAACTGGCCGCCGTGCGGTGGACGGACTTTGCGCAGCATGTCGGCCGGTACGGGCACGTCGTCGTTCACGAGCCACGCCTTGCCGTTGATCGCCACCGGCTCCCAAAGAAAGAACTGGTAAAAGTTTCCGTCGTCATCCTCTTGCAGCGTGGGTGCGGGGATTCCGCCCGTGACCACCGCGTGCCCAAGCCCGCGGTGGTCGGTCTTCTGCGAAGCCGCCAACTGCTCGGGCGTGAAGTGCGTCGCCAGGAAGGGATAGTCCTTGAACGGCCGCGGTTCGGGGAATTTGCTCGGGTCGAAATCGAATTCCCAAGTTTCCATCGCCAATGTGTGGCAGCCGACGCAGTTGTACTTGGTCAAGAGTTGTTCGCCCTCGATGATCGCCTTGCGGCGCGGGCTGGGCTGGTAAACGTACTTCGTCGCCGGCGGCTCGGCGACCAATCCCAGCACGAACGTCATCACCGCCTCGATTTGGGCCTGGCTGAAGTTGAACTTGGGCATCCGCAAACGGTCGATGTAGGACTTGTTCTCAGTCTTCTTGAAGTCGTAGCTTCGCGGCTCGCGGAGTTTTTGCCAGAGGAACCCCTCGCGCTGATGGTGCAAGAGCGCCTCGACGAAGTAACCCGTGTCGGGGTCAAGGTCTTTCACCGATAGGCCGTGCTGCGCCTCGCCGGCCTCCCCGTGGCCGCCGCTCCCGTGGGCCGCGCCGCCGCCGTCGCCATGCCCGTCTGCGCTGCTGTGGCTTGCGACGGTGGCGTCCGTAACCCTGTGGGGATGCTCGCTCAGGTACTCGACGATCATCTCGAAGGCCAGTTTCGAGGTGTCTTTACGCCCCCAGTCGGCCAGGCCGGTGCCGATCGGTTTGGCGTCTTCGAAGCCAGGGATGTCGTGGCAGCCGCTGCAGCCCAAGCGGCTGATCGTGCGGCGGCCCACGTAGAGCAGCTTCTTGCGGCGCATCTCATCGCCGAGAGCGTCGTCGTCCGAAACGTCCGCGGCGTCGCGGACCAGGAGCGCTTCATCCCCCTTAGTGTCCGCCGCCAATTCCGGGTCGATCCCCTCCTTGAGGATTTCACCGATCTTGCGCTGGCTGAATGCGGCGGCCAGAAAGATCTCCGCCAGTTTGTCGAGTGCGCCATCGTCCAGGTCGGGCAGCGCCTCAGGCTCCCAACCTTGCGACTGCAGCAGGTAGGCCGTGATGTCGCGCGCAGGGTCGGAGACGACCTCTTCTTTCTCGTCGCCGACCTTTTCCCAGTAGGTCCTTTGGTCGAGGAACGTGTTGGGCATCACCGTCCTGGCATGGTAATGGTTCGGGTCGCGGACCCAACTGTAGAGCCACCGCTCTCCATGGTTACCCTCTCCCTGGTCACCTTCGTCACGGTCGGCATCGTTGTCACCTCGACCGGGCCGCAGCTTGGCGCCGATCCGCGACAGGTCGGGACCCTGCGTGTGCTGTACTTCCACGGCGCCGTCGCCGGACGTGGGATGAGCTGGCGTTTCGGCCGCGTCGGTGTCGTCACTGTCGGCATTGTCACTGTGGGGCGTGAGCGGAGACGCCGGCGGTGCCTGCGAGTTGGGGAAGTCCTTGTGCGTGTGACAGGCGAGGCAACCGCGTTGTTCGAAAGCGGCCTTGCCACGCTCGACCGACGGCGGGGCGACGTTCTTGGTGAACGGCACGTAATCGAAGGGCTGGCCGCTGCTGGCAGCGAGCAGGTACTCGCTGATGGCCCGGATTTCGATCGGCTCGAACAGCTCAGTCGTTGTAACGCCCTCTTCTTCGCGCACCGGTTCATCGACGAGGTGGTCGCGCAGGCCGAAAAAACGCGGCATCTTCGTTGACGGGCGGAAGTCGGTCGGGTTCTTGATCCAGTTGTACAAGAACTGCGTGTCGACCTTGTGGCTCAGGTAGCGCAGACTTGGCCCCACCTTGCGGAATTGGCCCGGCGTGGCTTCGTCGGCGCCCAGGATCGTCGCCAACTTGTGCGATTCCGGCCGCAAATGGGGCTTCTCGTTTTGTTCGTCCTCGTCCGATTTCGCGGCCGCCGACTTCGGCTTGCCCAAGGACTCATCGTCGCGGACCCATTCTGCCAGTCGCTTGCGCGGTTGCTCCAACTCCGGATGGTCGATTACCTCGCGGGCGAGCTTTCGGATTTCACTTCCGGCTGGCCGAGCCTCAGCGTCAAGAGCACGGCCTCCCAGAGCGGGATCTGTGAGCAACTGCGCCGCGGCGGCAAAGTAGGGCGGCTCGGCGCGCAGGTCGGGACCGCGACGCTTCGACGGAGAGTCGAAGCCGTTGATCTCATGGCAGCCAAAGCAGCCGAACTGACGTATGATGTTGTAACCTTCCATCAGCTTCGGCGCAGGGGGATCGGGGAAGCGCTCGCTCGGCTCCAACTCGGTAACCTCGTGGTGGCACTTGAGGCAACCGCTCTCAATGAACCGTTCGGGGTTCATTGGGAACAGCCAGTTATGGTTGTTGAACCAGCCAGGCTCGCGGCTCCACCTTTCCATTTCCTTCGGCGTGCTCGGTGTGTGCGAGGCCCATTTGAACCGCGTTGCCGTCCCCTGGCCTTCGTGGCAGATCGTGCAACCGACGTCGCCCAACTTGTGCGGGCTGAGCGAGCCGACGAACAGGTCGAGCCGCGGATGGGAGCTGAAGGGGTGTGGAATTCCGCGCCGGATTTGGAGCGTGAGTGGCTGGCCCCAGGCAACGTTCGTCAGCAGGTACTCCAGCGCTTTGGGACGATTGATGATCTTGACGCCGTTGATCATTGTGATCACGTCGCCGGGCTCCAAAAGGGCATTGGCAGCCGCCGTGTCGGGTCGTACGACGGCGATCGTCGCGTCATTGCGATCGAATAACCCGCGCTCGGCCAATTGAAGGCCGTAGGCGTTGGTCAGCTTGAGTTGGATCGTTTTCTCGTTTTTGGCAGCGTCACCCTTAACCTTTTGAATGACCGTTTCGTCGTCCTTGGTCAAGGAAGGCGCGTCCATGGGCGTGGCCAGCTTGACGTCTTCAATCAGAAGCGTCGGCTCGTAGCCCGGCTGCACGGCTGATCCGGGCGCCGTTTTCTCGATCCCCTGGTGACAGGTCGTGCAACGATCGAAGCGGGCCACGTCGCGGAAATTGTTGTTCCAGGTGAGCTGCGGCAGCCAGACGTTGTCGACTTTCAACGGTCGGCCGAAGGCGTCAATGATCGGGCTTTCGAGTAATGTCTTGAAAAAACTGTTGGCCCGTTCCGCCTCGGTGTCAGCAAGCCGCTTGACGTTCGCCTGATGGTCGCTCAGCGCCTTACGGGCCGCCGTCTCGCCGGCGGTCGCACGCTCGAGGATCCGTTGCAGGCGATTTCGGTGATCGCGGGCATTCTGGTACGCCAAATTCAACCCGTCGACCTCGGTCTGAACGGCTTTCACCTCCTTTTCGAGATCCATCAACTCGGCTTCGGGCTTTTCATCACGGACACCGATCTCGAAATTGCTGCGCCGCACATCGAGATCAGCCCGGCGAAACTTCAATTCACTTTGGCGGTTGTCCTCCACCTGCTTGGCTGCTTTGACGACATCGCGCATCGACTCCAGCAGCGCATCGCGCGCCTGCGTGCTGCGCTCGGCAATGGCCCGGATTCCCGAGAGCCTGTAGCCGTTTTCGGGAACGGCGTCGGCCTCGTCGATGAATGCCTCAATCAACTCGCGAGAAGGCGGCTCGCTCAATGCCTTTTTCAACTCCTGGTCGAGCGATTGCTCCTCGGCATAATACTTCGTCGACTCCTCGTCGTTGATCCGATTCAAAACAGTGAATCGCTCCACGTCGCGGAACCCGCGTTGGTACGATTTCCATTCACGATTGTGGTCGGCGACCAGCATCCAGACCGTGGCAAGGAGCATGACGAGCGACGACACGCCGAAGACCACGTGCATTCGCTTCTGGTCGCGCCAAGTTTGTTCGTTTGCTGGCATGGCAGTGGGTTTCCGTCTAGCTTCCGCGCCGGACTCTAGAAATTCAGGAAGTACTCGGGAATGCTGATAATGTATTTCAGGTTGAACAACCACCGCACCAGCATCTTGATCGGCAGAGTGGCCATCAACAAGAACAGGTTCGACAACACCATGAAGCGCAAGAAGCCCATCTTAAGGAACATTCGCCTGAAAAACGGCATGAAAGCCATGGCCGGCGGCAGGAAGATGAAGTAGGCCAGGACGAGCACGATCCCCGGCGACTCGCGCCAGAGGATATAGGCGAACTGCAACCACCCGCCGCTCCCATCCGGCGCCTTAGGCTGGCTCGATCCCAGCCAGTTGATCCAGACGATTTGCGAGAGGTCGATGTTGTTCAGCGCCAACACCTTGTGCGGATCCCAAAACTCGAATGGCCCGAAGATGTTCCAGTTCGGGCCCCGCAGGAACGTCCCGAGCACGATCAACACCACCCACAAAAGCAGGAACCCGACCTGGAACGTCAGGTAGCTGAACTTCCGTTGTTCGATCGTGAAGTAGCCATTTCCCTGCTTGTTGAAGTCGAGAAAGGGAATCGCCATCAACCCGACCAGGACGATGCTCGGCAGCACGACGCCCGCGTACCAGGGATCGTAATAGACGAGCATCTCCTGCAAACCGAGAAAGTACCACGGCGCTTTCGACGGGTTGGGCGTCTTGACGCTCGAGGCCGGATCTTCCAAAGGGGCCTGCAAGGCAATTCCCCAAACCAATAGCAGCGCCGTGATCGCCACCATGCAGATCAATTCGGTGTACACCAGGTCGGGCCAGACCAGGACCTTTTCGTCGTCGAGCTTTTCCAACGGCGGCAAGCCCTGGCCAATGCGGTCGTCGTTTTGCACGGCCTTGTACGTCGCCAACCAGGTAAAGAAGCTCAGGAGAAATACCAGGCCCACAATGGGCACGTTGTCGGGCTTGCCGACGATTGCCCCAAAGTTGGGGTCCGTCATGGAAAGACCCATTCCGAGCAGCGTCAGGTTGAATGCCGACCAGGCCACGATCGGCCTGGTGACCGCCCGCCTGAAACGGAACAGGCCGCCCAACAACAGGAGCGATCCACCCAGCAGCACGGGTGGACCGTACTTTCCTCCGATCGCGCCATTGATCGTGGCCATCACCGCCTTGGGCATGGGCGGAACCCACCCAATCATCGAAAACGGCGCCAGCGTGAAAAAAAACGTGCCCACCAGCAGCCAAAGCAGCATGTCGGTGAAGGGAATCGTGCCGAGCAGCCGGAAGTACGTTACCGGCCCCTTGCGCCACATCAAGAGCGCCGCGACCCAATTCATGATGCATAGCAACAGATAGTACATCCCCAGGCCCGTCGCGATCCCTTGGATGTATTGCTCGTTGTGGTGCATCCCCGCGTCTCTCCTTTCAAAGCGGCCCGCTGATGCCGCCGTCCTTACGCACGCGCCAAAAGTGAATGGCGATCAACAGCGACGCCGCCAAGGGAATCGCGATGCAGTGCAACACGTAAAACCGGTTCAATGTCTCCTCGCCCACGAAGCGGGCGCCCAAAAGCGCGAAGCGGGCATCGGAGGCGTTGGTGATCATGTCGATCCCGCCGATGGTCAGGAACTGCTGCCCAGGCCCCTCGTGCCCCAAAAAAGGAGTCGCCCGGGCCATGTTCGAACCCACGGTGATGGCCCAGATCGCCAACTGGTCCCATGGCAGCAAGTAGCCCGTGAACGACAACAGCAGCGTCAACAACAGCAGGATCACCCCTACCACCCAATTGAACTCGCGCGGTGGCTTATAGCTGCCTGTCAGGAATACCCGGTACATGTGCAACCAGGTGGTGATCACCATCGCGTGTGCCCCCCAGCGGTGCAACTCGCGGAGGATGCCGAGGCTCGTCACGTCGCGCAGGTCCAAAATGTCCTGGTAGGCCCATTGCAGCGTGGGCCTGTAATAAAACATCAATAGCACACCCGTAACCGTTTCGACCAGAAACAGGAAGAACGTCACGCCCCCCATGCACCAGGTGTAGCTCAGCGCGATCCCTTGCTTCTTGATCGAGACTGGGTGCAGGTGCAGGAAGAAGTTCGTCAGCATCACCACGATGCGGTTACGGCGGTCGATCGGCATCGGGTGCCGAAATACGCTCTTCCAGATTTGCGAATTACGAATCGACTCGCCGAGTGACATGGTGGCTGGTCCGTTGTCCTTTGTCAGTTGTCCGTCGTCTTTCGCCGTTAGTCATTTGCAGGAACCAACGACAAATGACAAGTGACCAATGACTATTCATCTCATCACACCGGCACGAAACTGTCCGGATTACTCCACTGGCCCATCTCTTCCTGGAAAAGCTTGCTCTTATCGATTTCGAGCTGTCCGTCGTCCGCCAGCCGGATCGCATAGCGTTCCAATGGCCGGGGGGCCGGACCCTCGAAGTTGATGCCGTCCTTGTAAAAACCACTGCCGTGGCAAGGGCACTTGAATTTCTGCTCGCCTTCAAGCCAGTTCGGCGTACATCCCAGGTGCGTGCATACCGTTCGCAAAGCGTAAATCTGGAGCTGCCCCTGGTATTCCGCCTTCGCCACCCAGACGCCGAACTGGGCCTTGAACTTTTCTTCGACCTGGCCTGGCGCGAAGTCGCTCGGAAAACCCACCTTGAACTTGCTCGGAGGCTCGACCAACACGTTGGGAAACATGAATCGTGCCGTGCCCAACGTCCACAGACCAAGCGTCGCCGCCAACGATGTGAACCCCACCCCCAGGAACGACCCGGTGACCAAAGCCCCGGCGCCCGCCATAAAGGCCAGAAAGCCGCGGCGATCTTCGACGGCACCCTCTGCCTTGGCACTCGGCGGCATGCCGGGCTTCGGCTTCGCAAATGTTGGCTTGGCCGGCATCGGCGGAACGGCACCCTTGGCGGGCTTGGCCGGAGCAGGAGCTTCAGGCTGGAGCCTGGCCGCCGCTTCGGCCTTCGACAGCGGCCCTGGTTTGGCATGCGTGCGGGCCGAGGCCAAGATGCTGGCGGTGTCCTTTGGGCCGCCGACCGGCGACGCAGCCTTAACGGGCTTTTCAGACGACTTTTCGCTCGGCTTTGCTTGGCGAGGCCCACCGGTGCCTGTCTTTTCAGCCCCTTTTTCAGCCTTTCCAGCCCCTTTTTCAGCCTTTCCAACCCCTTTTTCGGTCGCCTCCGCCGCGGCGGGCTTGGGTGCGGGCTTTGCTTCCGCTCCGGCGGCGGCCGGCTTCGTGCCCCCTCCCGCTCGCGCCGCGGCCAACATTTCGGCCACGCTCGGCCGCCCCGCGGCACCGGCCGGCTTGGGCTTCGCGGCTGGCTTTTCGACCTTCGTTGGTGTTTCTACAGCGGCCGGCTCAACTGCCGAAACGCCAGAAGGCGCCGATTCAGAAGCTGCCGGTTCGGATTCAGCCGAGGCCTTCGGTTCCGGCGAGCTCCCTGCCGCCTTGTTGCCGACGTCGGCCTTGCGCGCGGCGGCCAGGATCTCGGCCACCGACATCTTCTTTTTGTCTGCCATCGAGGTCGTCCAGAAACGAGCGAAACCGCCTAGAACTACAACGACTTAAAAGGGGGTAGAGGGGATGACGGGGATGTTTTTTTCAAAATCGTGGGGACGGTTCCGGCTGCCCTTGTGACTTTTTTCACAAACTCCCCTAGATTTGTAACCCGACTCGCACAATTGTCAACCGCCCTTTTCGCCCAACGTCCAATCGGGGTTCTTGATTCAACATCGGGCGATGGTCACGCAGGCCGGCCTTTGAAGTCTGCGATCAAAGCCAGGAAGGCGATAGTTTAGCGTGCCCTTGGCGAATGGGAAATACCCTATCCGATGCGAAACCGCAAACGAGGTACTTAGGCCCTTTTCCCCGTTTTTCCATCTATACTTCACGCGGCCGAAAATGAGACATTTGGCTTGATGCCAACGATGGGCCGCTTCGCGGCCACGGCTCGGCATGGCCCTACTTGCGGTCCGGCAACAGCAATGCCGACATCGGCAGGCGTCTCCGGTGACGCCTGCGG
>DATLQY010001052.1:0-2567 GCA_035534975.1 Pirellulales bacterium | reverse complement strand
GCTCGATGAAGTACGGGTCGCTCAGGGCCGTCGCCTCGAGTTCCTGCGCGATCTCGAAGATCGGGTCCTTGATCTTGAGCTTCTTCACCAGCCGGTCGCAGGTGGCCTTGATGATCGTCGCCCGAGGGTCGTAGTTCTTGTACACGCGGTGGCCAAAACCCATCAGGCGGAAGTGGCTGTTCTTTTCCTTGGCCATGTCGACGTACTTCTTCACCTTTCCGCCGTCGGCGCGGATCTTCTCGAGCATTTCGACGCAGGCCTGGTTGGCGCCGCCGTGCAAAGGGCCCCACAACGCGCAAATGCCCGCCGAGATCGAAGCGAACAGGTTGGCGTTGCTCGAACCCACCATTCGCACCGTCGAGGTGCTGCAGTTCTGCTCGTGGTCGGCGTGGACGGTCAAGAGCAAGGTCAGCGCCTCGACGAAGTCGGGGTCGATTTCGTACGGCTCGCTGGGTACGGCGAACATCATCTGCAGGAAGTTTTCGCAATAAGCGAGGTCGTTGCGCGGGTAAATCAGCGGCTGCCCGACCGACTTCTTGTAGCTGAAGGCCGCGATCGTGGGCAGCTTGGCCATCAGCCGGTAAATCGAGATTTCGACCTGCTCCGGGGAGTGCGGGTCGAGCGAGTCCTGGTAAAAGGTCGAAAGCGCCCCGACGACCGAGCTGAGGATGGCCATGGGGTGGGCGTCGCGCGGGAACCCGTTGTAGAACGACTTCATGTCCTCGTGCAGCATGGTGTGCCGCCTCAACGAGGTGCGGAAGTTGTCCAGTTGCGCCGACGTGGGAAGTTCGCCGTAGATCAAGAGGTAGCTGACTTCGACGAAATCGCAGTGGGTGGCCAACGATTCGATCGGATAGCCGCGGTAGCGCAGGATGCCCTTTTCGCCGTCGAGATAGGTGATGGCGCTGAGCGTGGCGCCGGTGTTGACGTAGCCTTCGTCGAGCGTGATCAATCCGGTGAGTGCCCGCAACTGGGCGATGTCCAGGGCCCGCTCGTTTTCCGTGCCTTCGACGATCGGCAGGTCGATTTCTCGATCGGCATATCGCAGCTTGGCGGCTTCATTCATCCGGACATCCCGTGGTTATTGGTGGTTTTTTTCGAACGACCCCGAGCCCGTTTCGCAAACATGCAGTTTATCGAGCGGGGCCGCAACGTTCAAGTAACAGGTCGCTGTAAGAACCGGCCACCAGGTCGGCGGAATCGATCCCGAATTCCTGGCCCAGTGCGGCGAGCTGGGCACGGCCGTCGTCATCACCGTCGCCGGGCCCAAGCACGGCTTCGAACTCCAGGAAGTCGCCGAGCTCGGCGACCTGGTCGAGATGGATGCGGACGTTGTTCGCGAGGAAAATCTCGCGACGCTTGTCAACGACGACCAGCACGCCCAGCGTCGCCGACAGCGCCGCGCGCAGCGCCGCGACGTCGGCGATTTCGATGATGTGGTAATCGCTCGGCTTGGGGGCGGCGTCATTCGCCCGCGTGTACCCAACGAGCTGGGCGCTGAGCCCCTCGCGCTCGCGCAGCTTGAGGCGACCCAGGCGGCAGACGAAGTAGGTGTCTTTCTGCCGCTCGATGCCGAGCGAGCCGGTCGCAAGCCGGCGGGCCGTCTCGCGGGCCACGTCGAGCGTCGCCAGGCGCGCCTTCAGTTCGATGTTGCGGGGCATAATACCTGCCTCAGGTACTTCCCGGTTTCATTACGTTCGATCCGTGCGACCTCCTCCGGCGTTCCGGCGGCGATCACGTGGCCGCCCCCTTCGCCCCCCTCGGGTCCCAGGTCGATGATCCAATCGGCCGACTTCATGACGTCGAGATGGTGCTCGATCACCACCACCGTGTTGCCCAATTCGACCAGCCGCGCGAGCACTACCAATAACTTGCGCACGTCGTCGAAGTGCAGCCCGGTGGTCGGCTCGTCGAGAATGTAGAGCGTCTTGCCCGACTCGCTCCGTCCCAGTTCGGTGGCCAGCTTGATCCGCTGGGCCTCGCCGCCGGAAAGCGTGGTGGAAGGCTGTCCCAGCGTGAGATAGCCAAGCCCGACCTCCTGCAAGCCGGCCAAGAGACGGCGGATCGCGGGAAAGTTCTCGAAGAATTCCAAGGCGTCGTCGACTCGCAAGTTCAGCACGTCGGCGATGGACTTGCCGCGGTACTGGATTTCGAGCGTGGGCCGGTTAAACCGCGCCCCGCGGCATTGTGAGCATTCCACGTAGAGGTCGGCCAGGAAGTTCATCTCGATCTTCCGTACTCCTTGGCCTTGGCATTCCTCGCAACGGCCCCCCTGCGTGTTGAAGCTGAAACGGCCCGATTTGTAGCCGCGCAGCCGCGCTTCACGCGTGGTGGCGAACACCTGCCGGATCTCGTCGAACAGGCCCGTGTAGGTGGCCGCGTTGCTCCGTGGCGTTCGTCCGATCGGCGTTTGATCGATCTCGACCAGCTTGTCGATCTGGCTCACGCCGCGCAGTCTGGTGTGGGACCCGGGCATGGGACCGCCGCCATTGGTGCGCCGCGCGACCGCCTTGGCCAACGTCTCATGCACCAGCGAGCTCTTTCCCGACCCGCTCACCCCGGTGACG
>DATLQY010001051.1:0-6496 GCA_035534975.1 Pirellulales bacterium | reverse complement strand
CCCATCGGGGCGCGCTCGGCGCGGATGAACGTGTAAAATTGCGATATTCGTGGTGCGTAGCACGACAATGCCTCGAATCCGGAGTTGGCGAGGTTAGCACCCTCAGCGCGCCCCGTTGGGGCTTACGACCAGTAAATCGCGAGGCAGACCAGGGGCTTTGCCCCTGGCTATCGCAGCGCCGCACCTTCGGTGCTCAGGAACGAACGGTTCGCTCCTGCGACGAAGGCAACCGGTTCGCGCGACGGCGATGCGCCGCCGACCATGCACATCCCCGGATAATCGGCAGACCTTGGAGTCCGACCACCGTGGACGACACGCTCCAGACAATCGATGGCGCCCACGCCGTCCGCCCTGAAAGGGCGCGCTGTAACAGCTAGGGGCAACACCCCTGGGAAGTTACGCCACTCATTTTTTCCCATCACCATCGAGATTCGATCTTCCCGACGATTTCCTTGGCGAGCTTGTCGATCGTCTGTTGTTGGCGCGTCGTCAGAGGTTGTCCTAGCTCCGGAAACATGTCGGTGTCCCGGTCGAGCGTGGGAAGGTGTACCAGAGCCTGCGGTCGGATCTCGCCCCCCTCACCATCGGTCCATGCGACCTTTACCGTGAAGGCCGTTTTGTTTTCTCGCGATTCGTACGTTGGCAACTCCGTGACGATCTCCTTTTCCCCGCATACGGTGGGGCCGGCCCGAAGTTGCCTAGCGCGCCGGCAGCCGCAGTTCGGGAACAAGGAATCGGGAGTCGCGTTGGGGAACGGAGCGAATTACCGTGCTGTCCGCGGCCCTTCAAGGTAGACTTGACTCGGTTTCCACCGCCACGCGAGTTCGCTCCATGATTGACCCGCCACAGACTACCGCCCCCACCGGCGGCCGCAACCTGGCGACGCGCGCCGAACGGCACGCCAAGGGCAAATTGCTGCGCGGCCGGACGCCGCGTTCAGAGCACGCGGCATGGAGTCCACCGGCCGACCGGATCGACCCGATCGAGCTCGTCGAAGCTTCCAGCCGGGGCCGAATGCCCTCGTTGGTGCCCATCCGGTACGCGCGGATGCTCGTTTCGCCGTTTACGTTCCTGCGCGGCTCGGCGGCCCTGATGGCCCACGATCTGGCCCGCACGCCCGTCACTGGGTTGCGCGTGCAAGCCTGCGGCGATTGCCACTTGCTGAACTTCGGGACGTTCGGCAGCCCCGAGCGGGCATTACTGTTCGACGTCAGCGATTTCGACGAAACGCTGCCGGCCCCCTGGGAATGGGACGTCAAACGGCTGGCGACGAGTTTCGTTCTGGCCGGCCGCGCGACGGGCCTTTCCGAGGGCGACGGTCGCGACGCCGCGCTGGCCTGTGTCCGCTCGTACCGGCGCCGAATGCTGGACTTCGCCGCGATGCATGTCTTGGAAGTCTGGTACGCTCGGATCGAGGTCGAGTCGCCTTTGGAACTGTCGCACCGCCCCAGAATCCGCGAGAGCCGCGAAAAGGGTGCCCGGCGCGCCGCCAAGCGGGCCGCTGACCGCGTCGTGAAACGGCTGACCGTGGTGGTCGACGGTCGACGAAGGATCGCCGACAACCCCCCCTTGATTTTTCACCAGCCCGCCGGCGATCCGTTCGAACAGGACGTGCGCGAGCTTTTCCACCATTACCGCCGCTCACTGCCCGACGAGCGGCGCGCCTTGCTCGACCGTTACGAACCGATCGACCTGGCGATGAAAGTGGTCGGCGTCGGCAGCGTGGGCACGCGCTGCGCCGTGGCGCTGATGTCGGCCGGGGCCGACGATCACTTGATCTTGCAGTTCAAGGAGGCGGGGGCCTCGGTGCTGGAACCGCACGCCGGCAAGAGCGGCTATGCCAACCAGGGTCAGCGCGTCGTCGTCGGCCAGCGGCTGATGCAGTCGGCCAGCGACATCTTCCTGGGCTGGTCGCGGGCGGAGAAGCAGGGTTTCGATTACTATTTCCGCCAATTGCGCGACATGAAAGGCTCGGTCGATCTGGCGGCGATGTCGGCCGGCGACCTGACGGAGTACGCGGGTTTCTGCGGCTGGGCCCTGGCGCGGGCCCACGCCCGCACCGGCGACGCGGTGCAACTCGCGGGCTACTTGGGTCCCGGCGAGGCCTTCGAGCTGGCAATCGCCCAATTCGCCGTGGCCTACGCCGACCAAACCGAACGCGATCATTCGGCCTTCCAGCAGGCGGTGCGCGCCGGCCGGCTCGCGGCCCAGTTCGATTCGGTGGCGCGGGGCTGATCGTGGCCCGCCCTGGGACAAGACCCGATCACTGGCCGACGGCCTGATCGTCCCGCCCCAACTCGTCGGCTAATGATTCCGCGTCGTAGACCTTGCGCAACGCCTCGCGGATGGCGCTGGAATGCACCGAGACGGCGCGGGCTTGCTCGTCGCTGTAGGCGAAGTCGAGCACCAGCGACTGGATGTTGCCGTCGAAGATGATTCCGACCAATTCGCCCTTGCGATTGACGACCGGGCTGCCCGAGTTGCCGCCGATGATGTCAGCCGTACAGACGAAGTTGAAAGGAGTTTCACCATCCAGGTCTTCGCGATGGTCCCACCAGCGGCCCGGCAACTGGAAGGGGTAAACGCCGCCGTGCGCATCGGAGTGATCGAATGCTCCGGCCAGCGTCGTCCAGGGCGGGATTTCTTCGCCCCGCTCGCGGAACCCCTTGACCACCCCAAAGGCGAGCCGGAGCGTGAACGTGGCGTCGGGATAGACGTCGCTGCCGTACAGGGCGAACTGCGCCTTGGCGATTTGCCCGTACGCGCGCCGCTGCGCCTCGTCGACCTGCTCCTCGAAGGTTTTTCGCAACTTGCGCGCCGGCCCATCGACAAGCCGCGCCAGTTTGATCAACGGATCGTCGCACGACTCGATCGCGTCTTGGCCCCCTTCGACCAGCTCGCGGCGGAACGCGACGTCCACCAGCCGCGTGCCTTGGATCAGTTCCGTGGCACATTCGACCGGCGAACGGCCGTCCAGCACCTGCTTGACGAGCGGATCGTCGGCGCCGGCCATTTCGACGAACATGCCGAGGGAATCGGCCAGTTTGATCGTTTCCAGATCCTTGTAGACCGGCGCCTCGGAGAACAACTGCTGCTTGAGCGATTCGAGTCCCGCCTCGCTGTATTCCCGGAGCCGCTCGGCGTTGGGCTTGGTGCTCTCGTCGACCAGCCGCGCGACGCCGCGGGCGACATGGAACAGTTCGCAGTTGAAGGCCAACATCGCTTCCAGAAGGTTGTACTGAACCTGGATGCCGGCCAGCACGTCGAGCGAGGTCTCGACCTGCTTCCACGACTCGCCGCAACTGGCGGCGAGTTTCTTGTCTTTCGCGACGGCCTGCCGCAGGGCCTGCTCTTGCCTGAGCTTGCGGCCCATGATCGCCGGGTCTTGCAAGCCGGCCAGCCCGCCCAACCTCGCTTTCCGCCGGTTCTGTTCGGTGAACAGGTCGTCCTGCGCGCGGCGGGCGTTTTCCAGGCTACGGTCGCTGTAGGTCTTCAGCAGCACCTCGCGGCGGCGCAGCAGATTGAGCTGCATGGGATAGGTGCGGTCGCGGAGGAACTTGAGGTGCGCCATCGTGTTGAGCCGGTTCGTCCGGCCCGGGTGCCCCGAGACGAACACCAACTCGCCGTCGCCGGCCCCCGACTCACTCCAGCGCAGGAAGTGCTCGGTCTTGGCGGGCTCGCCGTCGTCATAGACGCGGAAAAAGCAAATGTCGAGATCGAAGCGGGGGAACTCGAAATTGTCGGGATCGCCGCCGAAGAAAGCCACGTCTTTTTCCGGCGCGAATACCAGTCGCACGTCGGTGTACTTCTTGTAGCGGTAGAGATGGTACTCTCCGCCCTGGTACAGCGTCACCACGTCGCTGCGGAGGCCCGTCTCGGCAAACGATTCCTGTTCGATTGTGTTCATCACGGCGCGGCGCGCCGTGCGTGCCTTGGCCGCATCGAGCCCGGCCACCGCTTCTTCGACGCGCTCGGTGACGTCGTCGATATCGACGAGCACGTTGATCTCCAGGTCGACGCACTTCAGCTCCTCGGCCTGTTGCCGCGCGAAAAAGCCCTCGCGGATGTAGTCGTGTTCGGACGAGCTCAGTTTTTGCAGGCAATCGGCGCCGACGTGATGGTTGGTCATCACCAGGCCGTTCGACGACACGAACGATCCCGAGCCGCCGCTGTTGAACCGGACGCTGGAGCGCCGCAAGTGCTCAAGCCATGCGTCGCTGGGCTCGAAGCCGTACCGCTGCCTGAGCAGTTTGCGCGGCGGCCGGTTCATCAGCCACATCCCCTCGTCGCCGTGGAGCGGAGACTGAAGGGGAGATTCGGCCACCAGAACGGTCGTAAACACCATCAGTACTCCCAACGTCATGGGTCGTGTGGAATTCGAGAACATCATCGTGCGCCTCAGGGTCCGATAGTCAAACAGGGTCCGAAATTCGACCAGGGTCCAGGTGACAAACAGCCTGTCTCGTCCGAAGTGCGTCCGGTGCCGGCCTGCGTCGACCTTGGTCGCCACCAAGATACCCGGATTCGCCCGCGGAAGCCACAGCTTGGCCCATCGACTTTCGTGAGTTTCGTGGTCGCTTCCCTCCCTCACGGCATGCCGGTGCCAGGTTGGTGGTGGAGCGAGTGTCGATGGAGAGCCCCAAATTGTGCCGCACGAACCGCTTCCACGACGTGCGCGCCGCCACCCGCTTCCGTATCGACGGCGTGCGAAAACCCGCCGACGAGGTTGCATAATGCATCGCGGCGCGCTAGAACCAAAGTTCCCCCCTGGTGGTCATACCGGAACATGGTCATCGCGTGTTGCGCGTGGTATTCAATCACCTGGTCGCTCCCGTGCGGGTCGTGACCGTTTACTTCGACCGAAAAATGAAAGGCAAGCTATGAAGCTGAAAGTTGACGAGCAAGCCGATGCGCTTTACCTGCGGCTGGATGATTCGCCGATTGTCGACTCGGAGGAGGTCTCGCCGGGCGTGGTGCTGGATTTCAATGATCAGAAGCAGGTGGTGGGCGTCGAAATCCTACATCTTTCGAAACGTGCGCCGAATTTGAACCTGAAGGAACTTCAATTCCAAACCGTGTGAGCGCCCTGGTCGGGGCGGTCGGCGCTGGGCATGATCGTATGGTCAAACAGCACGATCGTATGGTAAAAGAGCACGCATGAACCTTTTGGCTCAACTGATTTGCTCTCGGGTGCGCGCCGAGATTTTTCGCGTGCTGTTCGGCTTGCGGGCCGGCGAATTGCATTTGCGCGAGATCCAACGGCAGACCGGCTTTGCCATTGGGACCGTGCGGCAGGATCTTGGAAAACTCGTGAAGCTTGGGATTGTGGCGCGGCGGCGGGACGGTAATCGCGTCTATTTCGCGGCCAACCAGCGCCACCCGCTGCACTCCGAGATCCACCGATTGGTGCTCAAGACTTTGGGGCTTGGCGATGTTCTGGCAGCCGCGCTGAAGGGCGAAGGGATCGGGTGCGCATTCGTGTTCGGGTCGGTGGCCGCCGGGGGGCCCAATTCGGAAAGTGACGTTGACCTCATGGTGATCGGCAACATCGGCTTGCGCAAGGTCTGCGCCCTTCTATCCGGCGTCGGCGACCAAGTAGGACGGGAGATCAATCCCGTCGTACTGAGCCTCGCGGAATTCGGCAAGCGAATGCGCCAGCGGGACCATTTCCTGACGGCGGTCCTGGCTTCGCCCAAAATCTTCCTCGTGGGTTCCGAGCATGACCTTGAAGCAATGGCAGGCTAACGGTTGGTTGAAGCCGCACGAGACCAGCAGAAAGGAGATCGCCAACCTTTTGGCGATCGTGCGCCGCGATTTGGCGGACGCCCGCGCCCAGGTCATTTCCGATGATTGGCGCTTCGGCATCGCCTACAACGCCGCGCTCAAGCTTTGCACGGCTCTGTTGTGCGCGGAAGGTTTTCGTCCGGAGCGGGAACTCGCGCACTTTCGGGCCTTGCAAGCGCTGCCCATCATCCTGGGGCCAGATCGTCAGCCAGACGCGGACTACCTCGAATCCTGCAGACGGAAGCGAAACCGTGTCGAATACGAAAGCGTAGGGGGTGCCACCGGCGAAAATGCGGACGAGTTGATTGAATTTGTCCAGTCGTTGCAAAAAGATGTCTTGAATTGGCTGCGCGGCAATCATCCGAACCTGGCGCCTCCAAAAGATTCTGCAAAGCCATGAAGAATTCGCATGGCCGATGGTGGGCCGGCGATCGCTCCGCGATCTTGTCCCACCCTACGAATTCACGACCGCCAGGGAGGGAATCGCAAGAAAACACGGATTCACTTGATCTCTAGCAGGTAGGCGATCAAGTCGGCGATTTCCTGCCGGGTGAGCTGCTTCTCGACCCCCTCGGGCATCAGCGAGAGGCCGGTGCTCGCGAGCTCCTCGATATTGATCCGCAGCACGGTGTCGCCGGCGTCCTCGCCTCGCTTGAGTGTGACGCTGGTGGCCGTTTCGGCGGCGATCATGCCGGTCATCTGGCGTCCGTCG
>DATLQY010001050.1:0-3590 GCA_035534975.1 Pirellulales bacterium | reverse complement strand
CGGCGCTGCCCGAAGGAAATCCACTCGTGATGATCTTCCCCTACCGCCAGCCGGGCATCGAAATCGACGAGAAGCACAAGACGTTTCAGCGCCTGCCGGCGCGGGAAGGCCACACGTCGCCACTGATGGCCGTCTGGAAGCTGGGCGGCTTTTCGGGCGAAGCCGACAAAGTACTTGAGCCGCGCAAAATCGACGATCGGCCGACGCGCGGCTTTCGAATCGCCGCCAAAAAGATCGACGCCGATCTGAACGGCACGCTCGACATCTGGGTCGACGCCGAAACGAACCTTCCGGCGCTCGTCGAGTTCCAAATGGAGCGTCCCAAAGCGAAAATGACGATGCGCCATTTCCAGTGGAACGAGCCGCTCGACGTGAAGTTGTTCGATACCGCTCCGCCTGAAGGCTATGCCGACAAGACGCCCAAGCCGCCTTCGGTGGACGAAATTGACGAGCACATTCGCCTCGCGTTGAAGTTCTATGCGGAGGTGATGGGCGGGAATTATCCGCGGGTGAAGATGGTCTACGGCGACGTGACCATGAACGAACTGTGGAAAAAACTCGGCATCGACACGCGACACATGACCGACGAGCAGATTAGAAGCGACACCTACGTCAAATCGCTCAAGGCGACGCACGGCTTCGCTTGGATCAATACGATTCTTCGCGACAACGCCGACGCCGCCTACTACGGCAAAACGGTCGGTTCCAACGACAAAGACAAGGTCCTCTTGCGTCGGAAGCTCGACGACGGCAACTACCGCGTCATCTACGGCGACTTGCACAGCGAGAGCGTCGCCGCCGATCGACTCAAGGCGCTCGAATCGCGATAGCTCGCTGCCGATTCGAAGCTGAAGTTCAGTTGCGGCAAGTGCGTCGGCAGCGGCGGAGGCGACTTTTGCGGTAGCACTGCGAAGGCCGCTCTGCGGGATCGGTCGCACAGGATCTGGCAACAGGCTCAGCAGAGGCCGCCGGCGTCGCCGCATTGCTGGGGGTGGCTTTGAATGTCGCAGGTGTGGCATGGGGCAATCCCAACTCCAGATCCCAGTCGCTCTCAGGTGTGAGATGCGATTCCGCATGATCGAGGCGACGCCCGTTGACCACGTTCACTTTGCCGTCATTGAAAAAACCACCACCGTGGAGCTCGATATTAACCGAACGGACGCGCCGGGCAGACTGGTTCCTCTGCAAAACAGCGGCGAACGACGGCCACAAACTGATACCCAGCATTTCAAGCTTGCTATGGTTTGCCGTCCGCGCGTGCAGATTGCCGCAAATCGCCAGGACTCTTGCCTCCGCGGGGACGTGCCGCAGTTGGTCCGCAAGGTTTGATGCCATGTCGGAATCTCGTCGCAAACTGAAGGCGATCATTCGCTCGGATTCCGACTTCGGTTTTGTTTTCCCCGGCGCGCCCAGCCCCGCGTCACGATTCATCTCCGCAATTTGCCGCTGCATGTCTTCTTCCGTCAAATCAAAACAGATCAGCTTCCAACGAAAGGGTGGAGATAACGCCGTATGGATTAACTTCAGCGCCTCGATGCTGCCGCGACCGTCATCCGATGGCATGGCGAAAAAGCTCGGCACAGCGGTCATTTTTCCTGTCGCCCAGGCGGTCAGCGAGGCCTGCTGATCTGCCGGTACTTCCAGGGCCAATACTTGGTAGCCCAGCTTCGTCAGCGGCGCGAGCAGCGCTGCCGCGACGGCCGGAACCTCTTGCGTTCCATGTATTTCCCCAAGAATCAGCACGTCGCTTTGAGCGGCAAGCTCGTTCACCGAGCCCTGCACCGCGGTGGGAAGAGGGTACGGCTCTATTGTGTCAGGGCCGAGCTGCGCGAGCGCTGCCGCGCACGTCGAGAACGCAAAAGTCATGGCAACACAATTCCACATCAGCATGAATGATGGCTCCGGAGTTCCGCACCTGCCGCCCCAGGCGGTCAGTATCTCACTGACGTGGGCCGGATACAAGGCGGGGTTGCCGTCAAGGATCGACCGGGCGGTGCCATGGAACTAGGCGTTGGGCATTAGGCGTTGGGCGTTGGGAAAGCCTGTTGTTGCGAAGCAACGAGAATGCAATTCGAACAACGCAAGCGCAGCGAAGAAACCGATCTCCGCCATCCCCACGCCAGTGAGCGAGCCGCGTAGCGGCGCGGTGGTGACCGCGCCACCCTCCGCCCCGCGTGCGACGTCGCGCCGGCTTTTTGTAGGGGGATGCGGAGTCGGTTTTCTTCGCGCAGCGTTTTGGGCCGGCAGGGCGGCGCTGTCGCCGCTTTGCCACGGCGCTTTCGGTCCCTCACCTGCGGATTACCGGCAGAAAAATCTTTCTGTCGGTAATCTGCACAGCCAGCGGATGGAGACAACTCTCGATCGCCAGCTTTTGGGTCACGCAGGCCCGGAAATTTCGCCGCTGGTTCACGATCTCGGCCGCCTGCTGCCTTCGCTCGGTCGCCCGCGGCACCTCGCGGTCAAGCAGGAGGAACTCCGGCAAGCCGAGGGCCGCCATCCGGGTGGCCCAGGCCAGGTGATCGCCGCCGACCGGCAGCATGACCAGCGCGCCGGCACGCTCCAGCTTTCCCAGGTCGGGCAGCATGGGGTCGTCGGCGTGCAGGAGGCGGCTGATGCCGCGGAGGAACGTCACATCCTGCTGACCCTCGACGACGAGCAGCTTGACGCCGGTCTGGATCCGGCTGCCAATCCGTGGGGCGGACGGGCCGAGAAGCCGTGTGCGGAGGTGCTTCAAGAAACGGTTGGTGAGCATGGGGTTGCTCCTTGAAGATGGGGCCGCTGATCTAGCTCACTGGATCGTGCGGGCGGTAGGCTGGTAGGATTGGAGGCCGGCGAGTGCGGGGGGTAAGGTCAAACCGTATAATACAGTTGGCAGTAGTTCAGGCTTCCTCGGCCGCGTACGATGCGATGACTGAGACATTCCGACTGAGAAAACGTGTGAAGTACCAAGGAATGGCGTTTGTCGCCATTTTCCTTGCCATTTTGTTCGGATACTCCAGCATCTTCTTCCTGGAGGAACCCGCCAAGCATGGATTCAGGGGTGAGCATTCGGTTGCCATTGTTGGCGGGATGGGCCTAGCTGTGTTTGGATCGATGCTGCTGATGTCCATGTATATGTGGGCCGCCTATTACGTCGAGCGGTTCACCATCAATGGAACGACTATCGGGATTCGGTCGATGCTCCAGAATCGCCAATTCGACGTTGCGGAACTGCAATGTGTGAAATGGAGGGCGACCCCGTCGGGCGGTGGAATCCGTTTTCATCTCTTGGGCTCAATCGCGACGCTGGATTTATACGGATATGCAAAAGACGATCGGTTAAGGATCATTCGAGCGATGCACGATCTCGTGCCCGCTCAAGTGCAAGATGGATGGCCGTTGTTCTGTCACCAGGTGGCTATACCACTGCGAGACGGTATCCCGCCAATCGTACGCAGTCAGCCATCGTCGGAGTTGTACACGCTCACTCGACGGCGATACGATCGAGCGTTGGTGTTCGGCTTTCCCCTGTCAGTCGGCCTCGCAATTGCCGTGTGGGCATCGTTGAACCTCTGGCAGTTTTTTGTGCTGCCTTTCCTCGCAATTGCCGC
>DATLQY010001049.1:0-16363 GCA_035534975.1 Pirellulales bacterium | reverse complement strand
GGCGCGAGGCCTGAAGGCGGGAAAAGCGGGCTGAAGCCGGCTGACGAAGGGATTTTTGTGGTGGCCGAAGCCCACCAGCTAAAGCTGGTGGCAAACCAAACGGAACCAGCATCAGTTGCCCACCCGCGAATTGCGCGGCATTTAGCCACTGCGGCGCGAGGCCTGAAGGCGAAATAAGCGGGCTAAAGCCGGCTTACGAAGCGATCTGGTGGTAGCCGAAGTCCACCAGCTAAAGCTGGTGGCAAACAAAAGGAAACCAGCAATCGGTTGCCTGACCACAAATTGCGCGGCATGGAACCACAATTCCACCGGATGAGCCAAGAATGACTTCGACACCTGCCTCCAACGGCGTCGCGACGGCCAGACAGACGGCCGCCCGCCAGACCACGCTCGGATGGGGCAGCCCCATCATCGTTTCCATTTGCCTGGTCGTCGTGTCGCTGGCGGCCTACGGTCGCGTGTTTCAAAACGACTTCGTCAACTACGATGACAATTTGTATGTCACGCAAAATCGCCAAGTTCAAAACGGATTGACGCTGGAGGGTGTCGGCTGGGCATTCACAACGCTGCACTCGTACAATTGGCACCCGCTGACCTGGCTTTCGCTCGAGCTCGACGCCC
Organism: Pirellulales bacterium; assembly: GCA_035534975.1. Classification (GTDB taxonomy): domain Bacteria; phylum Planctomycetota; class Planctomycetia; order Pirellulales; family JAICIG01; genus DATKSN01. The sequence goes on along the minus strand of DATLQY010001049.1, from coordinate 15,742 downwards.
AGCTCTTTGGGAAGCGGGCCTGGGGGTATCACTTGACCAACCTCCTGCTGCACGTGCTGAACACGCTTCTGCTGTATCGGGTCTTTTTCCGCATGACGAGTCGCACGTGGTGCTGCGCTCTGGTGGCGGCGCTCTTTGCGCTGCATCCCTTGCATGTTGAAAGCGTGGCCTGGGTCAGCGAGCGCAAGGACGTGCTCAGCACGTTTTTTTGGCTGCTGACCATGCTGGCCTATGTCCGCTACGTGACCAGGCCATCGCCGGGAACGTACGTGACGGTCGTTGTGGCCTTGGCGTTGGGGCTGATGGCCAAGCCCATGTTGGTGACGCTCCCCTGTGTGCTCTTGCTTCTGGATTATTGGCCACTCGGCCGCTGGCGGATTCGGGATCGAGGAAGTCGGGACTGGCCATCGCGCGTACATTTCCCGTTCTCCTTCGAGGCGGTCCGCCGGATCTTGGCCACTTCGGTCGCTGAAAACGCCAAAGGGGCCGCGAGGCACGTAAAACGGCTCACCATTGGGCTGGGTCGAGGCGATCCCACGTACCGGTTTGGCCAGCTCGCCTTCGAAAAGCTCCCGCTGTTCGCGCTGGCCTTCGCTTCGAGCCTCGTGACCCTCTACGCCCAGAGCGCGGGGGGCGCCGTCAAGGGGACGAACCTGGTGACTTACGGCGAACGTTTCACCTTCATGTTCGTCGCCTATGAGCGGTACCTTCGCAAGACGGCCTGGCCGAATGACCTGTGTGTTTTATATCCGCTCGAGCTAGGCCCGCGTGTTTTCTGGGAAGGCGTGATCGCAGGCGCGTTGTTGGCCGCGATCTCTCTGGTCGTACTTTTTGGTGCCCGCGGCCGGCCCTATCTGCTAGTCGGTTGGTTTTGGTACCTGGGGACGCTGGTGCCCGTGATTGGCCTGGTGAAGGTTGGCGCCCAGCTCATGGCCGACCGCTACACCTACGTCCCCTTGATCGGCCTCTTTATCATGGCCACCTGGGGATCGGCTGAGCTCGTCAGTCGCCGGCCGTCGTGGCGATGGGCGATGGTTGCCGCCGCAACCGCGGCCTGCGCGGCATGCGCGGCGGTCACGGGGCGCCAGGTCGAGACGTGGCGCAATTCGGTCGCGTTGTGGGAGCAAACGGTCGGACGAACGGCCCCCAATGCCACGGCTTCTCACAACCTTGGGGACGCCTACCTCAAGGGCGGGAGGCCCGGAGACGCGATTGGTCCGCTTGAGATCGCCTTACGATACGACGAACGCGAACGTTCCGGGCTGGCGCAGGCGCACCGGGAGCTGGGAATCGAGCTCATGGCCGCGCGGAATTTCCGCGACGCCGAACGTCATTTCGCGCAAGCGTTGGACTACTTCCCTGGATCGGCCCCGCTTTACAACTTGCGTGGCCAGGCGTTGGCAAAACAGGGCAAGTTCGATGAAGCGATCAATGACTTCGTCAAAGCGACGCGCATCCATCCGAAGCTCGCTGAAGCCTGGTACCATTGGGGCAAGGCCCACGAGGCACGGGAGCAATGGGGCGAAGCGAGTGAGTGTTTCGCCAAGGCGCTCGCGCTCGAACCCGCCAACCGTTCATACCAAGCCGAATTGGCCCATGCGAACGAGCACTAAATGACCTTGCATGACCATGGGAGGCCAAACATCTGTAGGGAACGCCCTCCGTGGCGTTCCGTATTCCCATGATCGTGCAAGGTCATTTAGGCGGCGCGCCCCATGAAAAACCGGGAAACCCCAGATGCCTGAAGGCAAAGCCAAGCCGGCTGAAGCCGGCTGAAAAAGTGAATTATCTGGGCCTGGCCCCACCAGCTAAAGCTGGTGGCAAGCGCGGAGGGGCGGAGGGCGGCGGTCGTTCCCATCAGGCGGCCGTACTTTCTGACCTGGCGCGAGAAGGATTGCACTCCTCCGTTTGCCACCAGCTTTAGCTGGTGGTTGGCACCCCCGGGAATTCCATTTTTCCCAGCCGGCTTCAGCCGGCTTTTGGAGCAGTCTTTAGCCCATCACGCATCAGGCTCGCTGTGGCCGGATTTCCGGGGCTTGGTTGTCCCCATGACGCCCCATTAGATTTCGATGAGCCTACTTCCCGGCGCGGCGCGCAACGGCAATAATCAGGCGCTGAATTGCGCGGAGTGCATGATTATCGCACCAAATGAACGCCCAGATCCTGGCGACGCTCTACGACCAACCAACGGGGCTGGTAACGGCCGGCCGGCCATGAAGCGCTCGCGGCGGGGCGCGGGGATGCCCATGGTAATCCATCCGACGGCGTCGAACCGCGCGGTCGTTGGGACGGTGTTGGTGGCGTCTCTGGTGTTCTCATCGTTCGTGCGGTTGCGTTTGCGTGAGCTTCCGTTGGAACGCGACGATGGGGAGTACGCCTACGCCGGCCAATTGATTCTCAAGGGCATTCCGCCCTACCGGCTGGCCTACAATATGAAATTGCCCGGCACGTACCTGGCGTACGCCGGGCTAATGGCGCTCTTCGGCGAGAGCGCGGCCGGGATCCACGTGGGCCTGCTCCTCGTGAACCTGCTGACGATCTTGTTGATTTTCTTTCTTGGCAGGGATCTTTTCGAATCCACGGCCGGGGCGGCCGCCGCGGTCGTCTACTCGGTATCGTCGGTCAGTGCCACGGTATTCGGGATGGCGGCGCACGCGACGCACTTCGTGGCGCTGTTCGGCGTCGCGGGAACGTGGCTGCTATGGAAGGCCATCGGGCGCGGTTCGGCGCGGACGTTGTTCGCCGCCGGGTTGCTGCTGGGCACCGCGTTTGTCATGAAGCAGCAGGGGCTGTTCTTGCCGGCCTTCGGCGCCGTGGCGGTCGTCGGGCATTTCGGGCGAAGTCAGCCGTTTTCGGCGGGAAGGCTGTTGACCTTGATGGCCGTATTCATGGCGGGCACGGTCGTGCCTTTTTCGGCAACGTGCCTTTGGCTTTGGGTTGCGGGGGTGTTCGACAGGTTCTGGTTATGGACATTCGATTACGCGCGGCAGTACGTGGTTGAACAGACGTTGGAACAGGGCGCAGCGATGTTCTGGCACCAGATCCGCGCTTCGGCGGCGGCGAATTGGCCGTTCTGGGTCGCCGCGATCTTGGGTGCGGCCGGCCTGGCGCTTGGGAGCGGCGGACGCGAACGCAACCGCTTTGTGTACGCATTCTTCTTCGGCTCATTTCTGTGCGTCTGTCCCGGCCTTTATTTCCGAGAGCACTATTTCATCGTTCTCTTGCCGGCGATCGCCTTGCTGGCGGGCGCGGGGTGCAACGCGGTGGCTCGTTTCATCGGGCGCGCCATGGCTCCCGGCGGCCTGTTTCATCGACAGCAGCCTTCGAAGCGGCGGTCGGCGTCAAATCCCGATTCTGTCGGGAAGTCGCGGCGAGGCGTTGGGCGTCCCGCGGGCGGACATCGATTCCCGCTTGACGGAATCCCGGCGCGCCGGGAGAGGGCGTTCCCTGCAGATGCCGTTGCCGCGGCAATCCTGGTCGTGGCGGTGGCGTGTGCGATCTGGCCGCAGCGTGGCGTTTTTTTCTTCTGGACGCCTGGCGAGACGTGCCGCGCCGTCTATGGGGCGAACCCATTCGTCGAGTCGGTCCCGATCGCCGACTACTTGCGTTCGCATTCAACTCCCGACGACCGCGTGGCCGTCGTGGGATCGGAGCCGCAGATTTATTTCTTGTCGCGGCGGACCTCGGCCACCGGCTACATTTACACCTATCCGCTCATGGAGCCACAGCCCTTCGCCAGGCGAATGCAGGAAGATATGGCCCGCGAAATTGAGGCGTCGCGACCCGCGCTGGTCGTGCTGGTGAACGTTCCCGCGTCGTGGCTGGCAAAGCCCGGTTCCGACCCGTTCATCTACGAATGGGCGGAGCGGTTCGTCAGGGCCGAATACGAGCCGGCGGGGCTGGTGGACATTCTCTCGCAAGAGCGCACTGAGTACCATTGGGGCCGGGAGGCGGCCGGCGCCCGGCCGCGCTCGCCTATCCACGTCTGGATTTTACGAAGAAAATCGGAATCTTAGGGGCGCACCGAATGGGTCCGATGAGGTCAACCAACGCACGAGCGGATGGAACCCACGCTCCGAAAGCAGACCGGGCCCTCGTTTGGGGCCGGTTGGAAATCACGCTCGGGGTGGCGCTGACGGCCGTGCTTGTGGCTGCTCGCGTGGTCGCGTACGACCACGCCGGCGGGCTGTGGCGCGATGAGGTCGACAGCGTCAACCTCGCCTCGGACCCCGCGTACGGTGAGACCTGGATGCGTGCTTGGTTTCCCGCGTTGTTCTCGGAGGTGCTACATCGTTGGGTAAGTTTGGGGTTCGGCGAAAGCGACGCCTCGTTGCGCAGTTACGGACTGCTGTGCGGATTCTTGCACGTCGCGGCCGCCTGGTGGACCGGCCGGCAATTCGGCGCAAGGGTGCCCTGGGCGCTGCTCGTTGGGCTTGCGTTCAACCCCGCGATGATCGTGTACGGTGGCTCCGTGCGCCCCTGGGGCTTGGGCGTTCTGACGCAGTTGATCATGGTCGGTTGTGTGTGGCGCGTCGTCACGAGCCCTTCCAGGCCACGAATCGCTCTGCTGTCAATCGCCGCGCTCGTCGCGGTCCAGGCCACCTACAACAATTCGGTCATGCTCGCGTCGGCCTGCGCGGGGGCCGGGCTGGTCTGCTTGCGGCGCCGCGACGTCGGAACGATCCTCGTCTTGATTGCCATCGGGTTGGTTTCGGCCCTGACGGTACTCCCGTTTTTCCTGAATGCGATCGACCCGACTAACGATTGGGCGAACGTGCTCCGCCAGGAGCAGCCTTGGTCGAGGCACATCGCGGTGCTTGTCGAAGCCGTCGGCCAAGCCGGACCGTCGATGTACCTTGTATGGCCGGCTGCGGCGCTGGGAAGCGTTGGTGTCGCGTGCGTCGTACTGCGCAAGCCACGGACCGCGGTGGTCGACCCCGCCACCATCGACAGGGCCTTGTTTCTCCTGGGGAACGCCGTCGTCGGCACGGTCGGGTTCTGGATCTACATTCGGCTCACGGGATTGCAGACCGAAGTCTGGTACTACCTGCCTTTCATCGCGCTGGTGGCCGTCACGGTGGAGATCGGCTTGCGAATCGCAAGCGACCTCAGGCCGCGCCTTGAGCCGATCATGGCGGTGGCGGCGCTTGCGATCTTCGCCTGCGCGTGGGGACCCACATGGCCGGCCCTCGCGTTTCGATTCACGAACATCGACCTGCTCGTGAAGCCGCTCGCCGAACAGGCGAACGAAAACGATCTGGTGGTCGTCTTCCCGTGGTACGCCGGGCTGACCTTCGGTCGCTACTATCACGGCCGCGCGCCCTCGATGAACTTTCCGGATGTCGAAAAAGAGCGGCATTCGCACCGCGGCTACCGTGACATGAAGCGGAAGATGACGCTGAATGAACCTATCGGCGCGGAACTCGCGCGATTCGAGCGCACGCTGCGCGGTGGGGGACGGATCTGGCTGGTGGGGGGGCTTCGTTTTCTGCCACCTGGGGTTGCCCCCGTCAAGCTACCGCCCGCTCCCCACCCCGTTTACGGCTGGAGCCATTCGGCGTACGAGTCGTCCTGGTCGCAACAGGCGGCGTTCCTCTTGCAGACGCACGCCAACTCCATCCGACGAATCCCCGTGAACTGCCCGGCTCGCGTCAACCCGCACGAGGATCTGGCACTCTTCGTCGTGGAAGGCTGGCGTGGCGCCGCCGGGCCGAAGTGATGGCAATCGTCGTACACAGCGTTGGTCGAATGAAAAGCGCTTTGGCGGCCACCGCCGTGGTGAGTTTCGCGGCGCTGCTTCTGTTCTTTGATCTCGGCGGCAAATACCTCTGGCAAGATGAGGCGGCCACGGCGGTGCTCGCCCGGAGGTTGGTGCGTTTCGGCACGCCGCGAGCTTACGACGGGGTCAATTTGATTTCGCTCGATCATTTCGCGGCCGAGGACGAGGCCGAAGCGGCGGCCCGTGCCGGCGACCCGCGCGCGGCCGTCAATTACTATATTTCGCGAGGCGATCTCAAGGCCGATACGACCTGGAAGTGGCAGCCCTGGGGGCAATTCGTCGTTGCGGGCGGAAGCTTTCTGGCATTCGGTGAATCGACGTGGCCGGCCAGGTTCCCGTTCGCGATGGCCGGTCTGGCGACGGTAATCGTGCTCTTTCACCTCGTGTGGCGCGAAAGTGGAGATCTTTCCTGGGCGGTCCTCAGCGCGACGCTGCTGAGTTGCAATGGCTACTGGATATTACACTGTCGCCAGTGTCGCTACTATTCGCTGACGTCGTTGGGCCTGGTGCTCACGCTGGCCGGCTATATCCGCTGGCAAAACGGAAAAAGGGGCGGAGCGGCGTCGTTCGTGAGCGCAGCCTGGCTCTGGTTTCAGATGGACTATGGGACCATCTGGCCCGTGCTGGCGATCCTGTTCGCGGACGCCTGCCGAGTGCCACCGCGGCAGCTTTGGCGACCGGTATTGGTGGGCTTGCTGCTAGGGCTGTCGTTGGCCCCCTTCGTTTTCTACTATGAACTGTGGGGACGCATGTCGGTGGCAACGGGCACCTGGGCGACGCGCTTCGCGCGCACCGTCTTCGACACCAACGCGTTCCTGGTCCCATTGCCGGTGCTGGCGGCCGCCGGATGGCTGTCGTTTTCCGCCAAGGGAGAGCGTTCCCGGCTGCCGCGGTTGGCCGTGCTTTGCGTCGCGGCCTTGCAAGTTTGGGTCCCCAGCGTCGCACCCGCCGCGTTCTTCCGCTACCAGGTCGCGATCGCACCGCTCGCGGCATTGCTAACGGCATGGACGGCGCTGCGTCTTGTGGAGCGGCTCTTTGCCGGCCGACGACTTCGGCTTTGGTTGGCCGCCGCGATCACGTCCGCCATCGCTTTGACCCCATTGCTGAGCGCACCAGGCGCCGTGCTAGTCCCGCGCTCCGCCTGGCCAGTCCCCACTCTGGGAACGCCTTTTCGCGACGACCTCGTTCACATGCTTTCGGAGGTGTTCGGCTCGCGGCCCGATCCCAACGCCGTCGTGATTTCGTGGCTGGCCCAACACGCTCGACCGGAAGATGAGATTCTGGTGAACTACGAGGACGTTCCGCTGATGTTCTACCTGCCGAACCCCGTCCGCGGCGGGATTGCCGCCTTTCGGGTGACGGACGATCGCCGAGCCGCGCCAAGGTTCGCCATCCTGCGCCGAAGCGTGTCGTTCGTTCATTGGTCCGTATTTCGCCGTGAACTCGCGCGGCACGATTGGGTGCAAGTGCCTCTGCATGCCCCCGATCTGCCTTGGGGAAATAATCCCGACCCCGGCGCCCAGCCAACGTATTACGCGCCGAAAGTCCCGGACTTGTTGCTCTTGGAACGGCGCAACTGAAGGATGCTTTGTTTGCCACCAGCTTTAGCTGGTGGTTAGGAGCTCTCAGCGCCCCATTTTTGATTAGCCGGCTTCAGCCGGCTTGCGTCGTCTTAAGGCAGTCGGGTCCGGGACAATCGCGCCGCGGACACGGCGCATTTGACCCCTCCTGGTGCGCACGCTGGCTAAAGCCACCACGGCAAGCCGGCTGAAGCCGGCTGTTGAAAACACCTCGCAGGTACTTCAACGGGCCAATTGAACAATCTGGATCATCCCTCTTTGCCGCCCTTTGGTACGCACTTTCCGGATCAACCTGAATTCGCGTTCCAAATCCCCGAAACCGCCTGGTCCCCTGAGCCGCCGGGCTCAACTTCGCGAAATCATGGCCGGCACTCCAGCGTGAGGTGAGTGTAAGGCACCCGCAGAAGTCGGTGATGAATCCGGGCTTCGATTCGCGGGAAAACCCTGGAGGCGATCGCCAGGTAGGCATCGTCGGTGCGAATGAATTCTCCCCGATCCCATTTGAGCAGCAGACGCGCGAACGGCGATTGGCCGTCGACCCAGCAGCCGTCCAACGTCACGAACCGCCCCGTTGGCTTCAATGCGTGACGGGCCATTTCGAACACCCGCAGCGCGTCGGCGTCGTCGAGATGGTGCAGGAGGCCGTTGGCCATCACAATGTCGTACGACCCCGGAGAGTCGACCGCGGCTTCCGCGACCGATTGGCAGACGAATGTCCCGCGGGAACCAAACCGCAACCGGGCGTGGCCGATGTACTCCGGGCAGAGATCGATCCCCGTGTAATGCACGTCGGGGAGGAACTCCAGGATGTCGGCTGGTCCGCAGCCCATGTCCAGGACTCGGTCACCGGGCAACGACTTGATCAATGTCTGCGCGTACCTGGCACAGCCATTTCCCGACAGGAACCGCTGAAAGGCCCCGTAGACTCGGGGAATGCCCAATAATCGGTGAAACTGACAGAGCATCAACGTGAACGATCCGCTTTTGCATCGGAACTGAGGTCGCGGAACGCAGCCGCGGTTTTCGATTCTCAGTCGTTCGGCGCCGCGCGTCAAGGGTCGAACCGCGGCGCCGGCAGTGGAGCGTTTCGCGCCATTGGGGAATCGGTTTCGGCGGCGCGGGCCTCCGCTTGACGGGACGTCGATGACTGATAGGATCGTAAATCGACGGTTCCCGGAAACTCCTTGCTACACTACGTTGAGTCGAAATGTGCCCGTCGACGACGCTTGGCGACCCAATGCCGATGGCGTGCTGGTTCCGGACGAGCCGCCGGAGCACCGCGATCACGAGTACGATCCCGCGGGCTTCGCGGTACTGCAAGACATGCAGGCCCGCCACTTTTGGTACCAGGGACGGCACCGATTCATCCTGCATGCGTTGAAGCGATGGCTGCCTCCGGCCAGCGGCGAAAGCCGCCGAGGCATTGACCTGGGAGGAGGCTGCGGCGGCTGGATCGGCTACTTGAAGAAGCACGCGCCAGGCCAACTTGACGAATTGGCACTGGCGGATTCCTCGCTGAGGGCCTTGACGCTGGCGGCCGAGGTCGTCGGCGCCGATGTCAAGCGATTTCAAGTCGATCTCTTGAATCTGCCGTGGTACGAACGCTGGGACGTCGCATTCATGCTCGATGTGCTTGAGCACATCCCTCAGGATTTAGAATGCCTCAAGCAGGTCCATCGGGCCCTGCACCCCGGCGGGGTGCTGTTCGTGACGACGCCGGCGCTGCGCTGCTTCTGGACCTACAACGACGACCTGGCCCACCATGTACGGCGGTACTCACGACGGGATTTTCGCGAGCTCGCAATCAAGAGTGGTTTTGAACTCATCGCCGCACGGTACTTCATGTTCTTCCTCAGTCCGGTTTTGTTGCTCAGCCGGCTGAAGGGCCCTGATTGGAAATCCATGACCGAACGACAGATTCGTGAGCACCTGCGTCGCACGCACGCCGTGCCGGCGTGGCCGGTGAACCAGGCTTGCCGGCTGATCTTTTCCTTGGAAACGCCCGTAGGCGCGTGGCTTCCCTTTCCTTGGGGAACGTCCATTCTGGCGGTGCTTCGCAAGTGTCAAGAATCGTAGCTGAATGCGGCACTACCTTTCAGACGGCGGGCACTGCCGCGAGGCGTGCTGCTCAACGGGTGGTTCAGCGTCGGATATATCAGCCCTGCCCCCGCCGGTAAAGCCGCTTTTGCTCAGGCTGATAGTACTCGTCGAGACTCGTAACGACCCGAGTGTACCAGCCCAAAAGTTGTTGCGTTCGCGACGGTCGCGCAAGCACGGCATCGGGACCCAGAGCGCGCACGTAGTCGATTTGCTGCTTGATGTAAGAGCGCGTGAACTGCAAGTTGATCGCCAGGCGGTCCCGCCCCGATGTGTTTCTGCCGGCGGCATGGTAGAGCGTCGAATCGAAAACCAGCATCGCACCCGCGGCACACTCGACTGCCACGGCGGCGGCCTCCAGATAGCGAGGATCCGGCGACGTCGCGCGTTGATGAGTGCCGGGGACGACGAGGGTCGCGCCGTTTTCCTCGGTGAATTCGTCGATCGCCAAGAACACGTTCAGCGACGCCAGGTAGCCGTTGAGCACACGCGGAAAGTCCTGATGAAACCGGTTCTGAAAGACCGAGGGCGTGGCTTCCGCGGGCACCGACGGCAAAACGAAGCCGTTCATCAGGTGCATGACCGCGGTATCGCAAAGCAGGGTGTCGACGACGGCCAACACGGCGGGAAGCTCGAGCAAGCAGAAGAACAATGGATCATACCGTGGCATCAACCGCAATACGCCCATTTCACCGGCGCGCTGCAGGCGCTCCGTGCCCATGTCCCGCTCGATCTCTTGTTGGGTGCGGTACATGGCGGCCCTCAGCTCGGTCAATAACGAGGCAGGCAATACGCCCTCGACCAAAGCGAAGCCCGAGTACTTCACCGATTCCGAAGCCAACATCAGCCAATTCGGATCGTCAAGGCAAAGCTTCGTAAGCATCGGTTCATCTCACGCGCCCGGCGTCAACGGCGTCAAGTCCCCTGATCGAGCACCGCCAGGCCGAAGCCGGTTCTTCCGTAACCGTTGCCGTTATAAAGCATATAGCGGTGGCCGTGATGGTCGAAAACGCACGGATAGGCAAGCATTTCCGAATCCCATCCCGTAGGCGACAGGTCCAGCCCAGCGAGATCGTCGCGCCATTCCCAGCGGATACCATCCCTTGATTCCGCGTAGCCGATGCGGTACGCGGCACCGCGATGACAAAGCCACATCCGATAAATTTCGCCGTCTCGCAGCACGCAAGGACGGCAGACCGCGTAGCGGCCGGGCAACTCGACATCGATCGCAACCACATCGTTCCTTGTCCAGTGCGTCCCGTCCTGCGACTCGGCATACTTGATCACGTGGTGCATGTCGTGACATTCCAGAGCGCCCGGTCCCCAGCAGAGGTGCGACCCGTACCACATGCGGAACAGCCCCGCGTCGCGAAGCACCCAAGGATACGAGAGGGTGAACGGATCCACGTCATTTCGGTCCATCATCGGGGCGCGCGACGCTTTCCGAAACTCGGCGCCGGCGGTGTCGCTTACGGCCAGGCCGATGGAGTTGCGCCACGGAACGGTCACTCCGAGGTTCCAACCGAGGTAATACAAGAGCCGCTGCGCGCCGACCGTCACCAGGCACCCAACGGAGGTTCCACTGTCGTCGAACGTGCCAGGGTCGCCGGGGCTGACGAGCGCGCGTTCGGCGACGGCTGTGACCTTCGGTACGTCCCCGATCTCCACATCGACGTAGCCGATGCTGGACCGGTTCAATCGATCGCGGCAGCCGAAATAAACCCTGAAGCAATCGCCGTCGAGGTGCTCGGCTACCGGGTTGGCGGCGTGGCTATGCATCCAGGGGGCGTGCCCGTCCGCGCAGAACACCAGGCCAAGCTTCTTCCATTTCATGGAATTTGTGCCCATTTCGATGGTCCGTCAGGCACGTCCGATGCCGAGTAGGGTAATTCCGAGGTTGGTGCCGTAAAACAGCTTCTGGGTCGCGAGCCACGGATACAGCGTCCAATGGTTGAGAAGCAGTTTGCAGGGCCATGGAAAGACCGTTTTGAAGGGGACCCTCCGTATCCCACTCGTTTCCGTCTGCTCCCGCAAGGGCTGCCGCGTCTTCTCGCGTTCGTTGCTGTTTCGAATGAGCCAATTCCCGGCGTGAAACAGGATGTTCGCAATCGGCACTGCGATCGAAAGGACTCGGACATCGTCGAGCGCGGCCTGTTCGAGCACGCGCTTCAGGTCGACCTTGTCGTAACGGCGCAGATGGCCGGCGGTTTCGTCTTCGATCCCCCAATGGTCGCGCCGCCCCGGCACGCCGATCAGGACGTGGCCCCCGGGCCTGAGATGGGCCTTGATTTTCCGCACGAATTCCAGGTCGTCTTCGACGTGTTCCATGACCATCATGCTGATGCCCCAATCGACGAGATCATTTGGCGGAGCCAGATCGAACACGTCGCCCTGGACCAGGCGAAAGGCACGGCGCTCGATGTGCGGTTTCAACGCCTCTCGCGCCTCGGACAATGCGCGCGCCGAGAAGTCGAGGCCCACGCCCCGGTATCCCCTATCGCAAAGCTCCAGGGAAAGGTCGCCCGCGCCGCAGCCCACCTCGATGAAGGAGGTCCCGCCGGTGCGCCGCATGAGCTCCAGGACGGCCTCGCGCAGGCACCACGTTCCCGGCGGGGCAAGCTTTTTGAACCTCATCATAGACCCTTGATACGACTACTCGGCACGCGGGAGAGCTCCGCCGCCGGTCCTTTGTAGACTTCTTCCGGTTGCGTGTCCTTGACGATCAATGCCCCCGCGCCGATGACGCACGACGGCGCAATCGTAATTCCGTCGCGAATTGTGGCATTCACGCCGATGAAACTATAGGCACCGACCGTGACGCGACCGGAGATTACGGCGTGCGAGGCGATGAAACAGTGGTCGCCGATCACGGTGTCGTGCCCGATGTGATTGCCGCTCCACATGATCACGTTGTTCCCGATCTTGACGAAGGGCTGCACGACGTTGTTTTCGAAAATGAAGCAGTTGTCGCCAAGCTCGAATTCGCCCCACTGGGTCGCTTTCGAGCAAACGTAGCTGATCATTTCGTAGCCGCGCCGTCTGCACGACTCGTACACCTCAGCGCGCGCCTTATTGACGCGGCTGTAACCGATCGCCACGAACATCGCGTACTGGTCGGGAGGGTGGGTCCTGTCGATCGATTCGAAGGCGACCACCGGCCGCCCGTGCAACTCCGACCGCTGCAAGAACGCCTCATTCACCACGAAAGCGGCCACGTCATAAGGGCTGTCCTTGGTCAGGTAGACGTCCGCGATTCGCGCAAAGTCGCCGTCCCCGAAAATCACCACGCTCTTGGCCATCGCTTGCTCCTTTTCTTGCGGGCGGACATCCGCTGGGCTCAAACATCTCCAGAAGCCGGCCGCACGACAGCTCCCGCGGCTCACTTCCAGTCAAAGCCCGAAGTCGTCGGACCATGCGCTGGAACCATCCGGCACCAGCAATCGTTCACGGACCTCGGCGTCAAGGGCCGCGTCGTGTTTCCCTCCGTGCCGGTAGACCCTGCGAACGATCGTGATCGGACGCTGCTTCGCCTCTAGGTACACCTTCGAGAGATAGATTCCGATCAACCCCAAACAGAAGATCGTCAACCCACCCAAGAGCCAAATGGAAACGATGAGCGAGGCCCAGCCCTCCAAGAGCTCGCCATAAACCAACCGCCGCACGATCAACCTCGCCGCCGCGACGGTTGCGACCGACACGATGGCGACGCCCAGATAGAAGATGAAAACGAGCGGCCGGCTGCTGAACGAAGTGATCGCGTCGACAAAACTGCTTACCTTGCGCGCCAACGTATAGGTCGTCGCTCCGCGCGAGGTTTTTACGACCGGCAGCGGGACCTGCCGGAAACCGGTTGCCGCCAATAAACCCGATAGGACGAACTCGCGTTCTCGGTGGAGCAGAAGCGACCGCACGTAGCGCCGGCTCATCCATCGCACCGTGAGCAGGTTCTGCGGAATCTTGTGCGTGGACAGCAGATTGAACAACCGGTAGAAGAGGGCGCCGGAAAATCGCTCGAACCAGCCCCCCTTACGGACCAACTGCACGCCATAAACGACGTCGGCCTCCGACTCGCACGCGGCGGCCTCGAACTGGGAAAGCAAGTCGGGATCTTCCTCAAGGTCGCAGTCGATCAGGAACACGCTGTCGCCGCGGGCCGCCGCCAGCCCCGTCAGGATTGCCTTGTGATGGCCGAAGTTGCGCGACAAGTCGATGACTTTCACCCGCGAGTCCGCCTCACAGAGGGAAACGGCCAAAGACAACGATTCGTCGGGTGACCCGTCGTTGACGTAGATCAATTCGTAGTCGTCGCCGAAGCGCGCGGCGGCGGCCGTCATCCGCCGGTGAAACTCATTCAGGTGGGGGGCGGACCGGTACAGAGTCGTGACGATCGAGAGGAGCATGTCAAGCGCGATCCAAGTATTTGGGGGCGTCCGGGCCGGTGTTAAAGATCAAATCGAGCACGCTCACCGCGTGTTCGAACGGGGGATGGAGCTGTTCATAGCACGGATATCCCGCGTAGTCCATGTACCGCACTTCGATTCCCGCGTCGCGAAACAGTTCCTCTCGCAGGTACGCGCGCGCCGACGGTCCCGACAGGTACTCCGTAGCGCCGGCCTGCTTGCAAATCGCCACGAGGCGTTCCGAAGCGCCGTCGACGAGCTCGTAGTCCGACGACCAGGAAACCCTGGTATCAATTTCAAGAATATCGCAGATGACTCGAATGAAGCGATGGTTGATCCGGCTCAGTGAACGCTCCGATTCGTCAGCGAAGATCGGTTCGAACGTTTCGCGGTATCGATCGAAGTGCCTGGCACGGGAGTAGCTGTGCGTTAGAGTCTTCCAGTGGCTCCGTCCCCACCCCGGTTCGCTGACGAGCACGTCGCGGATTCGTTGATGGTACTTGCCCTTCACCTCGACCGGAATCGTCAGCCACTGCGTTCCGTGCGGCGTCTTGATCTTGTTCCTGTTACGCCAATCGCGGCGTGTAAACTGCACATCGTCGAACAGAACGAATTCGTCGACCGAGCGCAGCAGGTCGAAATACCCCTTCCACGGAACATAGCTCGACTGCACGACCGCGATGACCTTGCCGGTGAGTCGCACCGGCGAGTCGGCGCGCCCTGGCAACAGCGAGCCAACTGCGCCATCAAGGGCTATGGCGGTCGACGCATCGTGGTCGATCGCTGGCGGAGAGGGCGGCAAGCGAGATTCCTTATGTGGTCGCGACAAGTTCCCCGGCGGGTTCAAGTGCGCGGGCCGGCCGATGCCGCAGGAAAACTGCGATTTGGGCGGCGATGCGTGCCTGGTCCGCGTCCGATAACTCATGGTGGAAAGGCAATCGGAGCAGCCTGGCGCTCAAGGATTGCGTGATCGGCAACTCGATACCTGCGCCGCCGACGGCGCGGCCCATGGGTGACGAGTGCAGGGGCACATAATGAAAAACGGCATTGATGCCTTGGGCGTCCAGGTGCCCGAGCAACCCGTCGCGGATCACTTGATTGGGCAGCAGAACATAGAACATGTGATAGTTACTCCCGCAGTCCTCGGGCGTGATTGGCAGCCGCAACAGTCCTTCCGCCTCAAGCGGTTTGAGCCGCTGGCGATAGCCTTGGTAAATGGCACGCCGCCGCTGTGTAATCTGGTCGAGCAGCTCCAATTGACCATACAAGAATGCGCAGCACAATTCGCTGGGCACATACGAGCCGCCGACGTCGACCCAGGTGTACTTGTCGGTCTGGCCGCGGAAGTACTGTTTTCGGTTGGTCCCTTTGTCGCGGATGATCTCGGCCCGTTCGACCAACTCAGGGTGGTTGATGCACAGAGCCCCTCCCTCGCCGCAAATGTAGTTCTTCGTCTCGTGAAAACTGTAGCACCCCAGATCCCCCAGCGAGCCGAGCGCGCGGCCGTTGTAGAAGGCGTTGACGCCCTGGGCGGCATCCTCGACCACGAGCAGTCCGTGTTTGCGGGCGATGGTCATGATCCGGTCCATTTCGCAGCCGACGCCCGCGTAGTGAACGGGGAAAATGGCCTTCGTTCGGGGGGTGATCGCATCTTCGATCAGGGCGTCGTCAATGTTCAACGTGTCGGGCCTGATATCGACGAAGACAGGCTTCGCCCCCAGCCGAACCACGGCGTTGGCCGTCGACACAAACGTGAACGAGGGCATGATCACCTCGTCGCCAGGCCCGAGTCCACAGAGCATGGCCGCCATCTCAAGTGCGGCTGTACACGAGGGCGTCATCAGCACCTTGTGGATCCCGAACCTTTCCTCAAGCAGCCGCGAGCA
>DATLQY010001048.1:0-3095 GCA_035534975.1 Pirellulales bacterium | reverse complement strand
GACGAAGAGCACGGGCTTGGTGCCAAGCTCTTTGTAGGTGGCGTAGTGCTCTTTCCAGCGATTGACCGATTGCCGAAGCCAGAATTCGTACTTGTCGACCACGTTCTCCTTGGTGACCCCTTCAGGTTCGTGCTTGGGATGCCCCTCGGCGTCGTCCTTGACGATGATGATCGGCACCTTGACGATGCGGTCGTCGACGGCCTGCGCCAGCGGATAATCGCAGACGGTCCAGGGGAAGTAGCGACCGAGCTGGTCCTTGGGCGTGGCCGAGAAGTCGAGCCAGGCCGCCAGCCCGCGCGGCAAGGACTGGTGGATCGCCGTCAGTGACTGGTTCCATGCCAGGAGAGCATCGTGGACGTGGTGAGCCTCGTCGTTGAACACCACCAGGTCCTTCAACTCCTTCAGCCGCTCGAGCATCGTCGGTTGGTAGCTGGCCAGGTCTTTTGACGGCGTCGGCCCAAGAAGCGCCTCAACCGCGTTGGCCGGCGTCCAGGCATCGCTGCGCGATTCGTACATTTGTTGCACGTTGGTCAGAAACAGGTTGCCCGTCGGATCGGCCGTCGTACTCTCGCCGCGCAAGATCACTGTCTGGTTCCAAGCGCCCCATTCGGGCGGGACTAGCGGCAGGTCGCGGAAGATCCGATTGCTGCCGAAATCCTTTTCCAAACGCTGGTAGACGATCACGTTGGGCGCCACGATCAGAAAGTTGGTCGAAAGATCGGAGTCTGAGACGCGCCGCTTGTGGAAGTGCGACCAGACCATGGCCATGGCAATCACCCAGGTCTTGCCCGCCCCGGTGGCCAGCTTGAAGGCGTAGCGCCGCAGGTTTTCGGGGGGCAGATCCTGAATACTCTCGGCCTCGAGCTCGGGCACCCAGCGCCGCACCTGCCGGCGGCCGTCGGTGGCCGTCTGAAACTCGACCGACTTGCCCAGCAGGTCGCGCTGGAAGATGCCGGCGTAGTCGCCGATCAGCGCCTTGCCGTCGCGGTTTTTGGCCACCTCGACCAGGTAAATCAGCGTTTCGATGGCCTCGCGCTGGCAGAAGTGGTAGCGGAACTGGCCGCCGAAGGCCGGAACCTCATGCTCTTCGTCGAACCAGTAGTGGAACAGGCGTAACGTCACGTCGGACGCGCCCGGATAGCCCGCCTCGCGCCAGGCGTCGACCGCTGTGCGCAATTTGCCCACCAGCAGCAGGTTGCTCGGCCGCCGTCCCGAGTCGTCGATCCGCCAGCCTCCCGGCGCGTTAGCGTCTTTGACCAGGAACGAAGTGGGCCGTTCCCACGGGCAGCGGCCCGGGATTTCGGGCAGATCCTTGTCGTAGGCGATGACGCTTTTGGCCATGGGTCGGGCCCTTTGCTAAATTCGTTACAGTGCTGCTAACATTTTTCTCGCCGCAAGTGGCTAAATAACAAGCACTTGCGCTGACACCCCATGCTGGCGGCTGCTTTCTAACATTCGTGCTAATATTACCCAAAGAGGGGGTGCTGTTATCACTATTTTGGGAAATATCGCACCTTTGGGCCACTCCCCTCGCGACGTAGGAATCCCTGCGCGCTTGCCCACTCCTTCAAGTGACGTGAGACCTCGACACGTGCGGTCGGCGATTCGCCCAGCCCGAGGAGCTCGCGGCATTCCTTGGGGCTAATCGAACCGTGATCGTCAACGAACGCCTTGACCATCTCTCGGTACCGGATGGGGTCAAGGCCCTTGGTTTTCGTGTAAGCGGCTTTGCCGAGCAGATCTTTTGCAACGGCCTTGGCCAGATGATAGGTCGCTGCCCTCGTACGCCCGCGACGCTCAAGTATGCCGTTGTTGGGCTGGGCCAAATGGTCCAGGATGGCACGTGTGTCATCGCGAGGTAGTTGAAGCAATTCTTCGGCGGCCGTCGCATCAATATAGGCGTGTTCGCGCAGGAAGCTCAGCAGCAGCAGGCCGTCCAGATCGAGATCCGTGCCTTCGCCGCGCCACTTGGCGACCAGAATGGCCGTCCGCTCGTCGAAGCTGCCGTTGAAAATCCGTAGCGTCACCCCTTGACCATCGGACTCGAACCGCGGCGCACGTTTGCCGAATGAGAGCGTGGGAATGAAAATTCGTCGTCGTCCCATGCCTGCGCGTTCCACCAGGCCCAGCTTCTCGAAGGCTTCGGCCAGAGTGCGATTTCTGGCAACGGGTTCATGGTGGAGGATGTTCTCCGGCGTAATTCCCCCGAGGAACCCGCCCGGACTAGTAACCACCAGTTCTCGAACAGTGTGCCGAACCAGGACGTCGTTCGGATCGCCGTAGTCGCGGTGAGTGACGGCATTCAGCAACGCCTCGCGAACCACTTCCACGACGTAGGCCGGAACCCGCAGCTTAAACAGCCCGATACTGACTTCGTGTTCGGGGTTCGCTGGACCTGAAAACGCCTGCTCGATCCGCTCCAACACCTCCAGAAGCCCGACACGGAACGAGTCGTTTCGCGCGACTCGGGTCTCGGAAATCTGGTAAACGTAGTGTACCTGGTGCTGGGGGCAGACGTCGCGCAGGAGTTGCTCGCGCCCAAATAGGAGCAACCCCGCGCGCGTTACCATTCCGTGCGAGATCGCGCCCAACGCCACAAGGAGGTCGGCGTCGCTCGCCCCGATCAACGCCGACTGCGGCTTGAACCGACGAAGTACGTTTCTCGCCCGGGCGATTTCGACGGGGTCCAATTGCGAAGCATCGACTCCCTCGGCCGGCAGACCGCTCCAATCGACGACGCCCGCCGTAACTCTCGCTCGCGCGAATGCCTGAGGGTCCATCGGCATACAGTTCTTCCCGACGCGCTGCTTGAACACTCCCTGACTGGTCCCGTACGGCGGGGTTGGCCCCTTCGCTACGCGCACCACCAGCAACTTTCCGGTACCCTCTGGGACGGTCAATTCGTCGATTTGCACGTTCAAATTGGGGCGAGTGGCGTCGAAGATGCCACGCTGCCAGGTGTCGAGACGGTAACCACCGGCGCCATGGATCGCCGCCGTGCGGCCACGAGTGCGGTCCGCGACGCCGAAGACCACCACGCCTCCGTCGGCGTTGGCGAAACAAACGGCGTACTCGATCGCGACCTTCATGTCGTC
>DATLQY010001047.1:0-3090 GCA_035534975.1 Pirellulales bacterium | reverse complement strand
GTTTGAGCGGGTTCGAGCCGAAGCGGCGAATCGAGACCGCCGCCCCGTCGAGCGCCAAGGGGGGAATGATGGCGTTCACGCGCGAACCGTCGGGCAACCGGGCGTCGACCATCGGGCAGATCTCGTCGACGCGCCGCCCGACGCGCGACACGATGCGGTCGATGATCTGCATCAGGTGGCCGTTGTCGCGGAACTGGACGCTGGTCTTCTCCAACTTGCCCCGGCGCTCGATGTAGACGTTCTTCGGACCATTGATCAAGATGTCGCTGATCGACGAGTCCTTGAGCAGTACTTCGAGCGGTCCCAGGCCAAAGGTTTCGTCGAGCACCTCCTCGACCAACCGTTCGCGTTCGTTTCGGTTGAGCAGGGTGTTTTCGGCGTCGCAGAGGTGTTGCACGACCAGCCGGATTTCTCGACGCAGCACGTCGGCGTCGAGATCGCCGACCTTGGTCATGTCGAGCTTGCTGACTAACTTGCCGTGGATGCTCCGTTTCAGTTCCTCGATCCCGGCAGCCGACGATTTCTCGCCGCCGCAGAGGATCGTGGGCAGGGCTTTGGCCATGGTTGCCAGCTTCGAACAGGGGTCTCGTAGTCACGTATCGCCCGAACCGCCGGGGCACCGTTCGGGTCACTGTGAAAGGATTGCTTTCGGGTGAGAATCCACATTGGGAGTACAAGACCGGCGCGTTCGGATTGCGCCGGGGCGCACCACGGTCATGAGCGTACAACGCGTTGTGCGGAATGGATGACCATCCCGTAAGGCCAAAAAACTCGGTACGACGTTCACGATCTACCTGCCGATCGCACCGGACGTCGAACTGGGTGACGCTCAGCAATGACGCGCTCACGTAGAAACGTCGCAAAGGCCTCGATCGGCGGACTCCCGGGCGTCCTGTTCGACGGCGACAAGACGGCGCACACGTTGCAAAAGCGCCTGCTTTTCGAACGGCTTGATCAAGTAATCATCGATCCCTGCGGTGAGGGACTCTTTGACCGTCGAGAGATCGCTGTCACCGCTCATCATGATGACGTGGCCGGAATAGCCCTCGTGCCGAAGGCGGCGGACGACGTCGGCCCCGTCGATTCCAGCCAGGTGGACATCGCACAAGATGCCCACTGCCCCGGGAGCCAACTCAAGCGCCCCTTCCAGCGATTCACACGAGCGCACGGCAATCCCCTCGGTTTTCAGCATCCGAGTGATCAAGTCCCTGACCTGAGGTTCGTCGTCGATGACCAACAAGTAACGTTGCGCGGACTGCAGGGCGTTCTCGCCGACGTTCGCGCCCGATTCGGCGCTCGCGTGCCGTCGAACGAATTTGATTGCGAAATCGGTCGTGACGATCTGATCGAGCTTATGCATCACCCTCGATCGGTTCTTGACGTCTCTTCGCGACGATTTGTACCTCGCGGCCAATTCGAGGATCAAGTAGGCGGTCAAGCCGAACCCACCCCACAAGAGCTCGACCCCTGACTGCTCCTCGGGAAGCCTGGCCCCCACTCCCATCGCGAGCAGTACGACCGCGAGAATCAAGATCGTCGCGCGCGAAACGTGGCGCGGGGAAGCCAATGTGCCATCCGCCAGAGTCGTGAAAACATGCATCATCGAGTTCCTGATGTGCCGGCTGCCGTCCCGATCGACGGACAAGAAACGGTGCTTTCGCCCACGCTCAATCTTACGTTGCCATTTGGAAATTTGGGGCGTTCCGGACTTGGAGGATGGCCGATTGCGCCGAGGCGCAAGCCGCGTCGACAGACATCGCTCTGGCAGCGAGCTCGCCATGGCTCCGGGGTTCGATAAGGCTTCCTACTTTTCACGCTCGGAGCCAGATGAGCAACATGAGCTAGGCTTAGAGGCGAGAACCAATCCCGATACGACCTGCCGAGGAGAATCGACCATGCCCAATCAGAGAGTCTTCATCGCGGATGACGACGAAGCGTTGGTCAATGCGCTCGCGATACGGTGCCGGGCAATCGGCCTCGAAGTCGACGCGGCGAATGACGGGCTGACGGCGTTGACGTCCATTCTGTTCTGCACACCCGACCTCGTTCTGCTCGACCTGGACATGCCGTGCGGAAATGGATTAAGCGTCTGTGACTTGATCACCAACGATCCAGTCTACGGCGGCATTCCCATCATCGTCCTTACCGGAAAAAAAGACGATGAAACGATCCGGCGGTGCGTCGCTCTTCGAGCCCGATATGTCCCCAAGGGGGGCGATGTGTGGCGACGAGTGGAGCCGGTAATTCGCGAATTGCTCGCGCAACAAGACGGCCGTGAACCGACGGCAGATCGGCCTCTCAGCAGTCGCGTTTAGCAACCACGATCGACGCGGCCAGCTTTCGCGGGCGGCGGTGCGGGCGAACGAAAAACGCTTAGCGCCAGCGCGGGCGGGCCTTGCGCGCGAAAT
The DNA here is from genome assembly GCA_035534975.1 of Pirellulales bacterium. Classification (GTDB taxonomy): domain Bacteria; phylum Planctomycetota; class Planctomycetia; order Pirellulales; family JAICIG01; genus DATKSN01. Next base: position 682 of record DATLQY010001047.1, on the reverse strand, counting down.
CCGGGTGCCGCTCGTCTACCCCGAGCGGGCGGCGGGCGATCATTTCCCTTGACTTCGTTGTTGTCGCTTGTTAAACCTAAATCTCGGCACCCATTTTCGACGTGCCCTCGAAGAATCCCGCGTTGCAAGTGTTCCCTTTTTCAAGGCGGAGTTCCCATACCAATGAATGGTGGTTTTTTAGGATCGTTGCGAAGCTGGCAATCAAAACTTGGCACTTTGGGCCGTCGAACGAAGAGGCGGCGGCAAGCGCCGCGGCGACCGCAAGTGGGTGGCCGCGCCGAATTGCTTGAGGCGCGCGAGTTGTTGACCGTGACGTACAACGGCGGCGCATTGCTGGCCAATGTCGAAGCCCAGCCCGTCTATCTTGGCTCCGACTGGAGTACGAGCTCGTCGCTGCAAACCCAGATCCAGTCGACCAACCAGTTCGTGTCGACGTTGGTGAACAGCCCGTACATGGACATGCTCAACAACGCGGGCTACGGCGTCGGCCGCGGCACTGCCAGCGCGGGCGTCGTCGACAACGTGAGCATCAACAAGAGTGTCTCGCTCACCGATGCGCAGATTCAGTCGGATCTGGCAGCGATGATCGCCAGCGGCCAGTTGCAGGCCCCGGATGCCAATCGCTTTTACATGGTTTACGTCGAGCCCGGCGTTGTCGTCCAAATGGGTTCGGCGACCAGCA
>DATLQY010001046.1:0-5434 GCA_035534975.1 Pirellulales bacterium | reverse complement strand
ACTTCCATGCCCCATCACAGACGCCGGCGAGGTCGTTGATGCCCTCTTTCGCCTCGCGACCGATCGCACGAGGCTGGTCGTGTTCAGTCACGTCACCTCGCCGACCGCCATCGTACTGCCGGCCGACGCGATCTGTCGCCGCGCCCGGGATCTCGGGATACCCGTCTGCATCGACGGGCCGCACGCAATCGCCATGCGACCGTGCGACCTGACACTGCTCGGTTGCGACTACTACACGGCGAGCTGCCACAAATGGCTTTGCGCGCCTTTCGGCTCCGGCTTTCTGTACGTCCACCCGAGGCGGCAGGCCACGATGGAACCGTTGGTCGTCAGTTGGGGCCGCACTCCCTCAGGGCACTCCCCCAGTTGGCACGACGAATTCACCTGGGCCGGCACCCGCGACCCCTCCGCCTTCTTGGCGACGACGGCGGCGATCCGCTTCTTGGAGAGCACCGGGCTCGACGCTTTCCGTCAGCGCACCCACCAACTGGCCAGGCAAGCGCGCGAGCTGGTCACGTCGCTGACGGGTCTCGACGCCCTGGTCCCCGATTCGCTCGAATGGTACGGTTCGATGATCTCATTGCCGCTGCCGCCGGGCGAGGCGGCGCCGTTGCAGCAAGCGCTCTGGGACCAGTACCAAATCGAAGTGCCGATCGTCGATTGGAACGGCCTGCGGCTCGTTCGGCCTTCGTGTCATCTGTATACTCAAGAAGCGGAACTCCAACGGCTGGCTGAAGCGCTTCGGACCTGCTTGTAGGGTGGCCCGAACTTGCCATCGGCGCGTGCCGGGCCCAGAACCCCGTCGACAACGGCGGCCCTGCGGACCGGCCGCTGTCCGCATGGCGAGCGCCGGCCCACCAACGCCCACCAGCTTCGCTGGTTTCCGCAGTCTTGGGAACGTGTTATAATCCATGTCATGGCGACCATTAGCATCCAAGACATACAGCGGGACCCGATGGGTTGCCTCGGCCGTGTCGAGGCGGGCGAAACCCTCCTCGTCGTGCGGGGAGAACAGCCCATTGCGGAAATCAAGCCGATCCCGGCGCCCCATCGGCAATTGCGGCCCTTCGGCCTGTGTGCCGGAGAATTCACCGTACCTGACGACTTCGACGCGCCGCTTCCCGACAGCGTTCTGATCGACTTCGAGGGCTAATGAGGCTCCTGCTCGACACGCACGTATTCCTCTGGTACATCAGCGGCGACGTACGATTGCCCGCCGCCTTTCGTGGCCCGATTCGCGACCCCGTGAATGATGTATTTGCCAGCTTGCCAATCGATGAAGGGGCGTTCATTCACCTCGCAAAGCTTCCGCGACTTCATCGCGACCCGTTCGATCGAATGCTGGTTGCGCAGGCCCTGCAGCACGATCTGACGATCGCCACCGTAGACCCCGCCGTGCGAGCGTACTCCGTAAAGCTGCTGCCGATGACGTAGTTAGGTCGATGCCAAGGTGTCACAGGACGCCGGCAAATCAATCGTAGATCTGCAATTGCCGCAAACGGGCCAACTCGTCGTTGGGCACCCATGATCATCGTGATTCAATGTGCGAATGACAAGCGAAAGGAAGCGGGGCATCTGATCTCGCCTCCGCGGAATCGAGTCGTGTTCGTTGCCGACCCAAGGCTGGCCCCCGCCGACGGTTCCTGCTGCTTTGCCAGGCCGGATGATCCGTGTGGCGATGGGCGGTCGTGGAGGACCGTCCTGGCCGAATACAACCATCGCGAGAAAAGCAACCCTTTCGGGTTACTTCCGGCCTACCGATTGTACGAGAACAAAACCTACCAGCAGCTCGTGGACCGCTTCGGTGTCGAAAAGGTCTACATCCTATCGGCAGGTTGGGGACTGATCCGTAGTGGATTCTTGACGCCCTATTACGACATCACGTTCAGCCACAAAGCGGACCCCTATAAGCGACGCGGCAAGAACGACTGCTACGGTGATTTCTGCATGCTGCCGCGTCAGACCGACGAGCCGATCGTGTTTTTTGGCGGCAAGGACTACCTTCCCTTGTTTTGCTCGCTCACTGCCGCGCGCAGTGCGAAACGAATCGTCTTTTACAATTCGAAGGTCGTTCCGACATCGGTTCCCGGCTGTACCTTCCAGCGGTTTCCGACGACTACGCGAACCAATTGGCACTACGAATGCGCGAACGACTTCATCGAGAAGAGCGATCCGTAACGAATAATGTGATTCCGCGATCGTCGTGCTCGAATGATTGACGTCGCGAGCACCTACAAGGAAAGAGTAATCACAATTGCTACAGATCTATCCCGCAACGAAGGCAGCACCGAAGCGAAGTAGACACGGACTGTGGTTTCAGCATCAACGTCGGCATGCCGAACCGGCGAACGTATTTCACCGATCTTGTCCGGGCCGGAGTCAATGTTCTTCCGCGAGGCGGTAGAGAAACCGCTGGCCGCGGAGGAACAGATCCCCGCCGGCGAGCGCCGCCGAGGAGCTGAAACTCTCGTCGAGACGGTTCGTCGCCAGGATCCTCGGCTTGTCAGCGTGACTGATCACCAGCGTCGTGCCGTCGCGGTCGGTTACGTACACGCGGCCGGCGGCGCCGACGGGCGAGGAATAGACCTCGCTGATGCCGTCGAGCCGAAACGGCCCAGGTCGGTCTTTTCCGGTCGGCGCGTGGACACGCGTTAGGACTCCCTGGTAGTGAGTCAGGAAATAGAGCGAGTCGCCGTAGAGCAGCGGCGACGGCACGTATGGCGTGCCGCGAAACCGGTCCCACGCGACCTGGCTGGTGCCGGTGATATCGCCCAAGGCGCCGTCGAGCCGAATGGCCAACAAGGCCTTTTTGTCGTAGCTGCTGCCGACGTACAGCATACCGTCGGCGGCGACCGGCGAAGCCACGACGTTCGCCGACAGCCCCCCGCACTCCCAAACGACCTTGCCCGTCGCCAGGTCGTAGCCGCGCACACGGTTCGTTCCGCTGATGATCAACTGCGGTTTTCCGTCGTGCTCGACCACGATCGGTGTCGCCCAGGATGTGATCTCTTCGCGATCGACCCTCCAGCGCTGACGTCCGGTTCGTTTGTCGAGTGCCGCGACGAACGACCCTCCCTCGTGGTCCCAGTTGATGATCAGCGTGTCGGCGTACAGCGCGGGCGAGGCGCCTTCGCCGTGTCCGTGCAGCGACTGCATCAGGCCAAAATCGCTTTTCCACAGCAACTCACCGTCCATGTCGAGACAATAAAGCCCGTACGAACCGAAGAACGCAAACAGGCGTTCGCCGTCGGTGACCGGTGAGTTCGACGCCAGGCTTGCCGTGCGATGGCCCTGCTCGCGCGGCAGGGCCTCGCGCAGCTTGTGTTGCCAGAGGATTCGGCCTTCCGAGCGGCTGAGTGCCAGGACCACGAACCGCTGACGGTGCGTGACGGCCAGGTTGTCGTGCGCGCCCGGCGCCCGGCTGGGCTGAGGTGACATCGCGTCGCCGTAGGGCACGGCGGTCGTGACGAACACGCGATCGCCCCACACGATCGGCGTTGAGTGCCCCAGGCCCGGCAGTTCGACTTTCCAGCGGACGTTCTTGTCTTCGCTCCACTCGATCGGCGGGTTGGCATTGGGGGCCACGCCGGTTCCCAGCGGCCCGCGCCACTGCGGCCAGTTCCCGAGCGAATCGGCAAGTTCACCGCCGTCATCCGCCGCCGCCGGCGCCGTCATCAGACAGCACGCCGAAATGATATAGACGAACCGTCGCACCATGTCGGCAAGACCTCCGTTGGTTGCCGGTAAGAAAGGCGAATTCGGCGACTCACAAGGGTTCTTGGCCATGTACGTTATTCTAGCCGATCGAACGTGGGCCGGGTACATCGGAACCGTGTCCGACGGTGTGCTATTCGACCTTGCAGCGACTTCTCGAGAGCAAACTCGCCCTTCGCCGGAATCTCGCGAACCGGTGGCGGAGTAACTTGGCGAGGAGCCGTGGTATCATACCCCAATGCGCCGCCCCCGCTTTCAGTTCCGCCTTTCGACGTTGTTCTGGGTCACACTGGCCGTGGGCTGCTGGTTCGGCGGGATGAGGTTCGAGCAATGGCGAGTGGATCGCGAGGAATGGTATCGCGATTCAGAGAGACGCGAGAGAATAAACCGCCAGCGCTTGGAGACGCTGGACAAGTTCGACGATCCAACCTGATTGAAGCGTGGCCGTGCCCTGCCCCATGACGCAGGCGACCGCGATGTGGTCTCGCGACTCCTCGGCGATGGTCAGGAACACGTGGCGAAGCGTGTAGAACCGGAGGCCGGTCCCGTGGAGCCCTGGGCGAGCAGTAACTTCCGTATCGCTTGGACCACGGGGCTGCTCGCGCCGGACCCAGTGTCGTCCTCGCTGACTTCCAGTGAATCACCATGAGCGCCGTTCTTGGGCGCCGGCAGCGTCGGCTCGATAGACGATAACCCCAATGCGGTGACATCCTGGCGGCCGCGCGCGGAATTAAGTAAACCCAGGCAGCCCCGCAGAAAGTGGCCGTTTCGGTTGGCGCCGCCGGTAAAGCTGGTATGCTGAAGGCGGGGACTTTTAGGCCAAACTGCCTAACCCGAGAGCCCCCTCCCGCCTGCGCGGCGCCGTTTGCCGCACGACACCTACGCTTGGGAGCCGAAACGAATGAGTCGGCGATCGACTTCAGAGCGACTTGCCAGCCGCCGCGCCGTGCGTTGTCGCCGCGCCATCTTTCTGACGTTGCTCTTGTCGACTTGCACTCTTTTTGCCGACGAACCCTACGGCCGCTTCCAATTCGACCCCGCCGACCGTGACCATTGGTCGTTCCTGCCCGTCAAGCCGCAGCCTCTTCCCGGCGTTCAGGATACCACGTGGCTCCGCAACCCGATCGACGCCTTCGTTCTGGCCCGATTGGAAGAGGCCGGCTTGCGCCCTTCGCCGCCGGCCGAGCGCCGCACGCTGTTGCGGCGAGTCTACTTCGACCTGATCGGTTTGCCGCCGACGCCGGAGGAGCAGCGGGCGTTCCTTGCCCACGATTCGCCCGATGCGCTGGCCAGGCTGGTCGATTCTCTCCTCGACCGTCCTGAATACGGCGAGCGATGGGGCCGGCACTGGCTCGACCTGGTCCGCTACGCCGAATCGAACGGCTACGAGCGCGACGGGGCCAAGCCCAGCGTGTGGCGTTTTCGCGACTACGTGATCGACGCCTTCAATCGTGACAAGCCGTTCGATCAATTCGTCCGCGAGCAAATCGCCGGCGACGAGCTCGATGGCTCGACGGCCGAAATGCAGATCGCCACCACGTTCCTGCGGCTGGGCCCGTGGGATGACGAACCGGCCGACTCGGTGGTCGACCGCTACGATCAGCTCGACGACCTGGTAGGCACGACGGCCGCCACGTTCCTGGCCCAAAGCGTGCGCTGCGCCCGCTGCCACGACCACAAGTTCGAGGTCTTCACGCAGCGCGATTATTCGCGGCTGCTG
>DATLQY010001045.1:0-2905 GCA_035534975.1 Pirellulales bacterium | reverse complement strand
TCGATCGGCACGATGATCTGGTCGAACGCATCGCCCAGTCCAGCAACGTTGATGCGCCGTAACAGCGACTCGCGGATGGAATCCTCGCGGTTGCTCTGCACCTTGAGAATGAACCATTCCAACTTGCGCGGCTCAGGCTCGCTCGCGTAGCCGCTTTCCGCCGCGTCGTCGCTGCCCACCGAAGCTTCCACATCCTCCGCTTCTTCCTCATCTTCTGCGGCGTCATCGCTCCCGGCGTCGACTTCGCCACCGGTCTCTTCCACTTCGGCCGGCAGGGCCAGTTCATCGCCCGGCGACATATCGTGCTCGCGAGACTCGGTCGCCGATGGAGTAAAAAGCGGCGGCTGGCCAAGTTCCCCCATGCCGCCAAGATCCCCAGGGCTCGCCGGCGCGCCGACGACATGGCCGACGTCCGCGCCGTGCGGCTGTTCGGTCGAGTTGTCCGGTTCGTCGTTCACGCCGAGTTTCCTTTGTTCTAGCCGCCCACCCACTCACCCCTCACCGCGTGCTAAACGCCCTGCAGCACGCCCAAAGCCGTCAGCACGAACTTCCAAACCAGGTCGTAGATGAACAGCATCGCCGCCAGTCCGAACATCGTGATCAAGACGACCAGCGAACTGCGGACCAACTCGACTCGCGACGGCCATGACACCTTGTTCATTTCGGCCTCGACCGCGATCAGAAAATCGGCGAAACGAGGCAGATTGACTACACGATAGCAAATCCAGGATCCTCCCACCGCAACCACGCCGGCCACCGCCGATTGCACCGATTTTCCGGCGACGTCGCTTAGGAAGTACCAAAGCGCGAGCGCACCGAGCGCCATGCCAACCACCAGCGCGGCGAAAGTCACCTGACGGGCGATGCGTCCCTGGCTGCGCTTGTAAATCGCCAGACTGAACATGTCCCGCCAAAACGGACTCACGGTGGAGTTTACCTCTTTCACGTTCAACCTCGTCCTTGGGGTTGTTTCTTCTGGGTCATGTTCATCGGCACCGGTCCAGCTTCGGGCATCGGCCGGCCATGGCGGCCAGCCGATGCCTGGATTGAATGGCAGGGGCGGCGGGAATCGAACTCGCAACCTCTGGTTTTGGAGACCAGCGCTCTGCCAATTGAGCTACGCCCCTCTTTTTTGCTTTCTCCACAAGTAGAACGGAATTCATTCCGTTTCCCACTTTCTAACGGAATAAATTCCGTTCTACGCGCGGAAATCCCGCTCGCCCCTCACTCCAGGATTTTGGTAACGACGCCCGAACCCACCGTCTTGCCTCCCTCACGGATGGCGAAACGAACCCCGTCGTCCATGGCAATCGGATTGATCAATTCGATCGACAGCCTGGCATTGTCGCCGGGCATGCACATTTCGACTTCGCCCGTCAGGTTGGCCGTGCCTGTCACGTCCGTCGTGCGGAAGTAAAACTGCGGACGATAGCCGCTGAAAAACGGTGTGTGCCGGCCGCCTTCTTCCTTCGACAACACGTACACCTCGGCCTCGAACTTGGTGTGCGGCGTGATCGAGCCCGGCTTGGCCAGGACCTGTCCGCGTTCGACGTCGTCGCGTTTGAGGCCACGCAGCAGGCAACCGACGTTATCGCCGGCTTGACCGTCGCTCATCGTCTTGTTGAACATTTCGACGCCGGTGCAGGTGGTCTTGAACGGTTTCTTGGCCAACCCGATGACCTCGACCTCGTCACCGATGTGGACTTTGCCGCGCTCGATTCGGCCGGTCGCCACGGTGCCGCGGCCCTCGATCGAGAACACGTCCTCGACGGCCATCAGGAACGGTTTGTCAACCTGGCGGACGGGCTCGGGGATGTAACTGTCGACCGCGTCCAGCAACTCTTCAATACACTTGATCTTCTCTGGATCTTTCGGGTTCTCGTAGGCGGGGCGGCTGGCGCCGCGAATGATGGGGATGTCGTCACCCGGGAAACCGTAGTGCGTCAGCAGTTCGCGCATCTCCATTTCCACCAATTCGAGCAACTCCGAGTCGTCCACCAGGTCGACCTTGTTCAGGAACACGACCAGGGCGGGCACGCCGACCTGACGCGCGAGCAGGATGTGTTCGCGGGTTTGCGGCATCGGGCCGTCGGCGGCCGACACGACCAGGATCGCGCCGTCCATCTGCGCGGCGCCGGTAATCATGTTCTTGATGAAGTCGGCGTGACCTGGACAGTCGATGTGGGCGTAGTGCCGCTTGGCGGTCTCGTACTCGACATGGCTGACGGCGATCGTGACGGTCTTGGTTTCATCTCGGACCGTTCCGCCCTTGGCGATGTCGGCGTATGACTTGAAGTTCGCCAACCCCTTGCCCGCCTGTACGGCCAACAGGGCGCCGGTGAGGGTCGTTTTACCGTGGTCGATGTGACCGATCGTGCCGACGTTGACGTGAGGTTTGGTGCGTTCGAAGTTTGCCTTGGCCATTCTGTCTCCCTGCGTTAAATCAAGCGATCCGCTGTACCAACACGGAAAGCCGTACCGAGTCTGAAAAAATGAAATCCAAAAACGAGCTGCTGACGGGAGTCGGACCCGTGACCTCGTCCTTACCAAGGACGCGCTCTACCAACTGAGCTACAGCAGCCTTGAGCTACATGCCCCCCCCGACTTAGGTAAGGACCGGCCCGACTTCCGTAGCCAACGCCCTCCCAGGGGTTCCGTGCTCCGCTGCGACAATCCTCGACTCGAAACGTGACATTTGTTCTTCGCCCTGATCGTAAAAATCCACCCAACAAGCGGGTGAAGGGAATCGAACCCTCGTCTTCAGCTTGGAAGGCTATTGCTCTACCATTGAGCTACACCCGCACGCACCCACATTGTCCAACTGGGGGGTACAGGATTCGAACCTGTGAAGGCATAGCCATCAGATTTACAGTCTGACCCCTTTGACCGCTCGGGAAACCCCCCG
>DATLQY010001044.1:0-7958 GCA_035534975.1 Pirellulales bacterium | reverse complement strand
AGAGTCTGTGGCGGTAAACATTCTGCCCATTCGCTCGCGATCGCCTATAATCCATCGCCCTGAACGACCAAGACGTGGTGGAGCTGCACACATGACGAACGCCCAAATCGCCGCCGTGTTCGAGGAAATCGCCGACCTGCTCGACTTCCAAGGCGCAAACCCGTTTCGCGTGCGCGCCTATCGCAACGCGGCGCGGACCGTGGGCGATTTGCACGAAACGATCGAGACGATCCTGGCCGACCCCAACCGCAAGCTGACCGAGATCGACGGCATCGGCGACGACCTGGCCGCCAAGATCGCCACCCTGGCGCGCACGGGCGACCTGCCCATGCGACAAGAGCTGTTGGCCGAAGTGCCCGAGTCGGTGCTGGCGCTATTGCGCGTGCCTGGCTTGGGACCCAAGAAAGCGGCCGCCTTGCACAAGCAACTCAAGATCAACACGCTCGACGAGCTGCGCGCGGCCTGCCTGGCCCACCGCGTTCAGGAACTCAAGGGGTTCGGCGCCAAGACCGAGCAAACGATCCTGGCAGGGATGGAGATCGCCAATACGGCTCAGGAACGCCTGCTCTGGGCCGATGCCGACGAGTATTGTCAGGCCCTGCTGACGCACCTGCGAGCTTGCCGAAGTTTGGAGCAAATCGCCCCGGCCGGCAGCTATCGCCGGGGACGTGATACCGTGGGCGACCTCGACATCCTGGTCGTGTCGAGTGACGCCGGCGAGGTGATGGATCGGCTTGGAGCGTTTGCCGGCGTCGCCGACGTGCTCGCCCGCGGCGATACGAAGATGTCGGTGCGGTTGGCCGCCGGATTGCAAGTCGACCTGCGCGTCGTGCCGGCCGAGTCGTTCGGCGCCGCCTTGCAATACTTCACCGGCTCGAAACAGCACAATGTCGTCCTCCGTGGCCGGGCCAAGGCCCATGGGCTGAAAATCAACGAATATGGCGTGTTTCGCGATGAAAAATACGTCGCCGGGCGGACCGAGGAGGAAGTCTACGCGACGCTCGATCTGCCGTGCTTCCCACCCGAGCTGCGCGAAGCGCGGCGCGAATTCGACTGGGCCGACGCGGGCGAATTGCCCGCGCTTGTCGAACAAGACCAGATCCAGGGCGACCTGCACATGCACACCACCGCAACCGACGGCGCCGCAACGCTTGAGGAAATGGCCGACGCCGCGAAAGCGCGGGGACTGAAGTACATCGCCATCACCGACCACTCGAAGCGGGTCAGCATGGCCAACGGTCTCGATGCGACGAGGCTGCGCCGCCAGTGGGCCGAGATCGACAAGCTCAACGAGCGATTGAAGGGGCTTACCGTGCTCAAGGGGTGCGAGGTCGACATTCTCGAAAAAGGCGGGCTCGATCTCGACGACGACGTGCTGGCCGAGGCCGACTGGATCGTCGCCAGCATCCACTACGGCCAGAACCAAACCCGCGAGCAGATTACGAAGCGGATCGTCGACGCGATCGCCAACCCGCACGTCTCGGCGATCGCCCATCCGACGGGCCGACTGCTCAACCGCCGCAAACCCTACGACGTCGACCTCGACGCGGTGTTCCAAGCGGCCCATGAACACGGCAAACTGCTCGAGCTCAACGCCCATCCGCAGCGGCTCGACCTCGACGACGTCGCTTGCGCGGCGGCCAAGCAGCATGGCCTGCCCATCGTCATCTCGACCGACGCGCACAGCGTCGACGGGCTCGATAAGCTGCGTTACGGCATTCTGCAAGCGCGGCGTGCCGGGCTGACCAAGGCCGACGTGGCCAACACACGTCCTTGGGCCCAGGTGCGGAAGCTGATCGGGAGATGAAGCACCACTGGATTGCGGAAGAAGACCAATCCGATGGAGTGGACGATCCGCGACTTTTATCGCGAGATGGCGGGGCTTGGTGGCTTCCTGGGCCAGAAAGGGGATGGCGAGCCAGGGTGGCAGGCCGCCGCGTTGAGGCGACTCGGTTCCTACGTCGAACCAACCGGTGGCGGCGGCCCCTGCCGGTCAACGTCGGTCCGCGGGGCAACGCGTACCCGCGCTCGGTATGCGCGGCCGCCGCGGCCCAGATCTCGCGGCCTTCCACCAATCCTGAGGCCAAGTCCAGGCTTCGGCGGACACCTGCACGGCGGGCTGACGCCCTTGTGCTGTCCGCCAACGCCTGGCCTTTATCACACGCGCTGCCATCGGGAACCTGCCTTCGGCAGGGCAGCGACCACAAGACCGGGAAGCAGAAGATTGTGGCCATTGGCCGCCGCGCCTCAGGCCGAACAGCCACACGAATCCCAAGACAATCTGCAAGAGATCCCAGTAACCCTAAGGCCTGAAGATGGGCACCACCCACGATTGGCGTACCCCCATGCGGCTTTCAGCGTGCTTCCGCACGACGGCGATCAGTGTCTCCTGGTCGATCGGTTTCGTGGCGTAGTCGTCGCAACCGGCTTCCAAGCACCTTTCCTTATCGGCGGCCATCACGTGCGCAGTCAACGCGACGATCGGCAAGGTATAACCCGAAGCGCGGAGCAGCATTGTCGCCTCGTAGCCATCGAGCACGGGCATCTGCATGTCCATCAGCACGACGTCGAACGGCCCTGCGCGTTCGCGCGCGGCCAGGGCCAGATCGACGGCGAGGCGGCCGTTGCCGGCGATTTCCACCAGGGCGCCGGCCTTGCGGAGCAATTGACATAACAGTCGCTGGTTGTCCGGCGCGTCCTCGGCCAGCAACAGCCGACAGCCGGCCAACGTCGCTTCGCCGGCGGACCGAGGCGCTTCCTCCACCGGCGGCCCACCCCGGCCCGGAACATCGTCGCGGAAGGCACCGTTTCGTTCCAGTCGCCGGGCCCTGATCGTTATCAGAAATGCGCTTCCCCGGCCGACCGTGCTTCGCACCGTGATCGTACCTCCCAGCATTTCCGTCAAACGGCGGCTCAGCGCCAGTCCCAATCCTGTGCCGCCAAAGCGGCGCGTCATCGACGAGTCGGCTTGGCTGAATGATTGGAACAATCGGGCGATCTGCTCTTCGGTCATGCCGATGCCGCTGTCGAGCACCTCGAACTGCACGATCAGGGTGGGCCCGCCGTCGTCGCGGCAGCGGACAACCAGCCGAATGCCGCCGGTCTCCGTGAATTTGATTGCGTTGCCGACGACGTTGATCAGGACTTGCCGCAAGCGGATGGGATCGGTCTCGACGATGGCCGGCAGCGGACCATCGAACTCGACGTCGAGCCGCAGACCCTTGGCGTCGGTGCGCACCCGCATCAATTCGGCTACCTCGCCGGCGATCTGTCGCGGCGAGCAAGGCAACGGTTCCATTTCGAGCATTCCCGCCTCCATCTTCGAAAGGTCGAGAATGTCGTTGATGATCGCCAGCAAGTGCTCGCCATTGCGCTTAATCGTCCGCAGGGCTTGCTGCGATCGGGGTTCGTCGAGGCCCCGATCGATCAGCAGATCGGTGTAGCCCAGAATGGCGGTCATCGGAGTGCGGATTTCGTGGCTCATGTTCGCCAGAAACTCACCCTTGGCCCTGTCCGCGGACTCGGCCCGGCAAAGCGTGGCTTCCAGTGTCTGCTGGGCGTTACGCTCGACGCACTTGAAGACGCAGGTCAGGGCAAAGACGCACAACAGAATGCCCGACAACCCCGAGAATTCCAGAAACCGCATTCCGCCGGATGTGAGTTCGACGGGGAACGTGTGGCCTTGCTCGCCGGCGATGTAAAAGCCGGCGATCGACAGCACGCTCACTATCGACCAGAAGGCGCCCCAGCGGAGACCGGCCAGGAGCACGGCCATCACCGGGACGGAGACGTACCACCACTCGGCCGGCGCGCCGTGCCCGCCGGTGAAACAACACAACGCCGTGTACGTCGACCAGGCGAGCAACGTCATCGCGTTGGCGCTGACCGTGGGCGATTTTCCGTACCGAAGCGAAAGGAGCACGCCGACGAGCAACAGACCTGCGAGAAGGATGATCGAGGCACAAGTGGGCGAGCCCAGCACGGCATAAATCGCCGAGAACACCGGAACCCAGAACATCATCGCCAGGCCCAGCGCCGCCACGCGGTTCGCCCGGCGCAGAATCTCGCGATCCTGGCGGAGGTGCTGCGGAACCAGAATGCCCCCGAACCAACGAACCAACCGGTCTGCCTTGGCTTGCATCCCCGAACCTTAAATTCGTCGCCGATGTTGCAGAAAAATAGCTAAAACCTAGTTTGCGATGCCGCGGGCTACTTCAACTGCTGCAAAAGCTGGACCTGGTAACCTACCAGGCCGGCATAGAGCAGAACGAACACGGGGACCAGGTATCCGACGCGGAAACGAGTGCCAAACAAGGGGAAGTTCTTGAAGATCAAGAGCACCGGAAGTCCGGCCGCCGTCATGACGTACTTGCCGAACAGGAAGCAAAGCGGTCCCTTGGTGAGAAAATGGCACATGAGCGGGTTGAGCTCTTGGCAATCCACATCGACCAGCTCGATCGTCAGCACCCCATCGATGACCGTCAATACGAGCAAGGCCAATATCAAGGCCATCATCGTCGGTGGAAAGCGATCGACGAAGTAAGGCAGGCGGCGGTCGACTGCCCGGCGGTTCAGCATTCGTTCGCCCGCCGAGAACACCGCGTCCCAAATGCCCGTCGGTTCGTGCCGCGGATCGGGTCCAAGTCTTCGCTCCGCCATCGGATCAGAGTTCATCGTTAGCCTCGCTGGGACCGGCTAGGAACCGAAAGTGCTGGGCATGGGAGGGTTGCCGTCGCCCGGTACGCTGGGCGCCGAATTCACACTCCAAACATTGGCCCCCAGCGATGTGAAGATGACGGTGAAGGAGCTCGCACCCGCGGATGCGTTGATGGTCACGTCGCAAGTGTAAGGACTCGACGGAGGGAAGCCCGTTTCCAGCAGGGCCAGCGCGCTGGCGACCGCCTGGGTGCTCCCCGTATCACGCTGAACTTGCTGTGTCCGGACCGTTTCGATGTGCAGGACCGATGCCAGTTGGCCGTAGGCCAAGGCCAACAATGAGGTCATCAGGATCAGGAACACGAGGACCAGCAGCATTGCATAGCCGGGCCGCTTGCTTGTGTGCTTCATGGGCTGCTCGCGGTCAGGGTATAGGTTTGTGAGATGTCGCGGTACTGGAACGCCAACGTGATCTGCACCGCTCCTCCCGAGTTTTGCAGTTCCATGCTGTTAATGTTGCTCGCCACGACGAAACTGGTGCCCGTCGTTTGATTCAATCGAACGAGCGTGTTGGAAACGACCTCATAGGAAATCACCGTGTCCGGGGGGCCCCAGTCGGCGATCCCGTTGGGGTTCGTGGCGCTGTCGAAGCAGAGCCAGAGCTGCGTACCTCCGGGCGTGGTCCAACCGACGAACTGGCACGAGGCCTGGCTGCCGGTGCGGCCCCCGACGTCTGACAGGCTCCCCCCCAAATCGCGCGCGAGAGCGGCCAGCGCCAGGTCGGCTTCCTGGGCCACGCGGCATTGAAAGGTCGTTTCGAGGAGCGGCCGGGCCATGCCGATCCAGGCATTCGACAACAGCACCGCCAGCGATACCAACAGGCCGCTGACGACCGAGACCTCGGCCACGCTGAAACCGCGACGGCCGGCACGGACATTGATGTTCCTCATGACCCTATGACCTGGGCGTAAACCGTGATTGCTTCGCCGGTGAATGATTTTTCCAACGACTGAATCTCGACGTCGTTCACCGGCGTCGACGATCCCGGTGGCTGCGGCGCGCCCGGGGCCACCGTGACCACCGACGCGGCGGCCCCCAGCTTTCGCGTCCAGGCGTCGGCCGAGGGGACCAGGTAATATGCCGTCTGGGGATTGAACCGTCCTTGCAGGTTCCTGAGCTGCTTCGTGTACATCACGATGAGAGGACAGACGCCCATCAAGGCGACGCCGAATAGGACCATGGCCACCTCGAGCTCCAGGATCGTGAAGCCGCGCCGCCAGCCGGTTTGTCGTCGACGCGCCACCGTGGGGCCGGCGCCGGGGCATCGCTGACGCTCTGCCGCCAGCCACCAGCTTTCGTTACAAATCATCGTCTTGCCCTCATTGATCGTTCAGTCTTCGTTCGCAATCCGCGATCCGCGATCCGCAATTCCTTTGATCCGCAATGCGTCCGGCTCTCATTGATAATTCGGCACGATGTTCGGGTCGCCCGTCGACGTAAGCGCGCCCGACGGCAGCCCCGTGTCATCGATGCTGAAAGCACCGTTCCAGCGAGCGTTCAAGACGCGGTTCGCCGTCGCCGTGAAAGTGTCGGCGCTGGTCGAGGTGACTTGATATACGTAGAACGTTTGTGACGAAACGATCGACGGATCGAGAAGACCCAACGATTGCAGCGCCGAAAGGTCGGTGGTGTAAGTGCGGTACTCCAGCCAATAAAGACGTTCGGCGGACCAGATGGCCCGCAAGTTGGCCCCGGCCAGGTCCGCTCGCGACTGTTCCATCGCCCGCTGGAACGATGGAGCGCTCATCGCGGCCATGACGCCAATGATGGTCGTCACCACCGCGACCTCCATCAGCGTGGTGCCGCGTCGCAATTTGGGTTTGTCGTTCATCATCGCAGCCGGTTGTTTCATCGTGGGATTCGAACGGTGCGCGTCGCGCGGGGATCAATGCACTTTGCCGGCCATTTCGAACATCGGCATGTAAATGGCCAACATCAGCCCGGCGATCGTGCTGCCCATCGCCATGATGATGATCGGCTCCATCAGCTTCGTGACCTTGCCGACGAGCGCCTCCATTTTCTCCTTGTAGTACGGAGCGATCTGCTCCATCACGGGCGCCAATTGCCCCGATTCCTCGCCGATGCGCACCATGTTGGTCATCATCGTCGTGAACAACCCGGTCTCCTCGAGGGAGAGCGCCAACGGGCGGCCGCCGGCCACTCGGGCCTGGGCGCGGGCCAGGGCGTCGCGGTAGATGGGGTTGGTGTGAAACACCCCGCCGAGCGCGGTCATGGTTTCCAGCATCGGGATGCCGCTCTTGAGCAAGAGCGAGATGTTCGAAGCGAAGCGGTACATGGCCATCTGGACGATCAACTCTCCGATCAGCGGCACCGCCATGCCCACTCCCCCGACGCGGCGGCGCCCTCCTTCGGTCCGCATGTACTGGCGGAACGCGAAGCAAGCCGCCCCCACGCCCAGAACGACGAAGATCCCATAGGAGACGATGAACGCCGACGCGTCGACGACGAACTGGGTGATGCTGGGCAGTTCCGCCCCCATGTCCTCGAACATCTTGGCGAACGTGGGCACGACCATCCAGAGCATGACCGTCACGGCGATGATGGCGACCACGATCAGGATGATCGGGTACATCAAGGATCCCATCACTTTGCGGCGCGTTTCGCGCGATTCACGGATCTGTTTGTTGAGCTCGAGCAGGACCGCGCCCATCTGGCCGGTGATCTCGCCCGTCCGAATGACTTCGATCCAATGGTGTTCGAAAATGTGGCCGTAGTTCGACGCCGCGGCGTTCAGTGAGCTTCCAGCCGCCACTCGCGCCCCCATCTCGTCCAGCGCTTTCCGCATCTTGGTACTCGGGTTCTGCTCGGAGCAGATCCGTATCGCCTGCAACATCGGAGTTCCCGAGTTGACGAGCGTCGTGAGCTGTTGAAAGAAAGTCATCGTGTCGTCGACTTTGACCTTCTTGTGCGGCTTGCTCGAGACCCGCGCATGGGCGATGAACCAATCCTCGAATGCCATGCTGTCAGCTCCCCGGCGGTTAAATCTTCAGGACTTTGTTCGACAACTGCGGGCTTACCGACGCACTCAGGACCTCGAGAAACTCCACGCCGACGCGGTTGGCGTCGGGTTCCGCCCGCAGATGGGCGACTCGTCCCAAAACGCGATTGACGATGTTCTTGCCTGATTCATCTCGAAGCGAGAAACCCAGCGCGACCGTTTGACCCATCCCGACCGCGGCCTGCGTCACCAATCCGACACCCCCCAAGCTGATGTCGACGGA
>DATLQY010001043.1:0-11452 GCA_035534975.1 Pirellulales bacterium | reverse complement strand
GGGGGCCAACGATTGGACGATCGAAATCGCCACCAAGGGGCTGCCCGAGCTCAAGCGACTTTACAAACTCTTCGGCGCCGAAGACAAGGTGATGGCCAAACCTCTGATCCACTTCGACCACAATTACAATTACGTGAGCCGGGCCGTGATGTACCACTGGTTCAATCAGCACCTCAAGTTGGGCCTGGAGGAGCCGATCATCGAGGAGGATTTCGTGCCGCTCACGGTCGCCGAGATGACCGTCTGGGACGACGCGCACCCCAAGCCCCCCTCGGGCGACGACTATGAACGGGGCCTGTGCCGCTATCTCGACGAGGACGCGGCGCGACAGATCGCCGCGCTAACGCCCAAAGACGCCGCTTCGCTGGCCAAGTACCGCGAGGTCGTGGGCGGCGCGGTCGATGTGATGATCGGGCACGGGCCCCCGGCGGCCGGCACGGTCGAGTTCGAGAAGACCGGCGAGCAGGACCGCGGCAACCATCTCGAGTTCGTGGGACTCTTGCACAACGTCGAGCACGGCCAGGAATTGCCCGTCTTGTTCTTGCAACCCAAACAATGGAACAAGCACGTCGTGATCTGGATCGACGAGGCCGGCAAGAAGGCCCTTTACGGCACGGACGGCGGCCTCAAGGCGGAAATCGCCAGGTTGCTGGCCGGTGGAGCCGCGGTGACCTCCATCGACCTGCTCTACCAGGGCGAATTCCTGGCAGCCGGACAAACGCAAGTCAAGAACCGTAAAGTGAGTACTTCCCGTCAATACGCCGGCTTTACCTACGGCTACAACCATCCGCTGTTCGCCCAGCGCGTGCATGACATTCTGAGCCTGGTTTCGTTCGTCAAGCACCACGACGAGCAACCTGGACGGATCGACCTGGTCGGCCTCGACGGCGCGGGGGCGTGGGTGGCCGCCGCGTGCGCCCAGGCGGGCGATGCCGTGGGCCGCGCCGTGGTCGATACGGCCGGTTTCCGCTTTGGCAAGCTCAACGATTTCACCGACGCCAACTTCTTGCCGGGGAGCGTGAAGTACGGCGACCTGCCGGGCATGCTGGCGTTGGCGGCACCGCGCCCGCTCTGGCTGGCCGGCGAGGGAAACGACGCGCCTGACATCATCCGCTCGGCCTACGCCGCCGCCGGCAAGGCCGACGGTGTGACAGTGTTCAGCGGCGGTGAAGAGAGCGAGCCGATGGCGGCGGTCGAGTGGGTGTTGAAATAGCGGGCTGCCGGGCCAACTTGGGCCACGTCAGCTCGCGGCCGAGACGCTCGGAGAACCGCGCCGCCGGCTCGCGCAGCAGGTGGTGCCCGTCGGCAAAATCGTCGTCGTCGCACCAGGTCGTCGCGTCGAATATGCTCGCGCCGTATTCGGTGCGCAACCGCGCCAAGTAGGTCTCGATCTCGCGGCGGGCGGCGGGCGGATACCAGCCACGGAAATTGCTTCCCTCGGGCATCAGTAATAACGCCGCGGTGATCCCCTCGCCGCGGCAAACCTCGAGCAGCTCGCGCAACGCGCCGTCGGCGCGCGCCGTCACGTGAAAGCGCTCGAATGCTCGGGCGTACTCGTTTCGCGCGTTTTCGCCCCAGCGCCGGCGATTTTCGTCGGTTGGTGGCGGAAAGGGCGACGGCAACCAACCCAGCGCGTCGATCTGATTGAAATAATCTTGCCTCGACGAGGCTTCGAGCCACGTCGGCGCCAGGCGGTTGACGATCGAGATCCGGTGCGACCATGCCGGCACGAGCCGCCCATGCCACCATGGCCAGGGCCAATCGTCGGGGTTTCGCCACGACCATCCGCCCGATTCGGCGCAATAACGGTGGAACACGTCAAGGTCGCAGTTTTCCAACCGGTCGACCCGCATCCAAGTTCGCTCGCCGAACACGCCCGGCGCCTGGTGCAAAAGCGCCGGATGCACTTCGATCAGTACGCGCTCGGGTCGGACGCCGCGCCGCAGCAGTCGCCGCAGCAGCATGAGTTCCTGCACCGGCCCGAAGCCGGTCAAAGCGAAGTTGAACACCAAGGGCCGGCGTCCGTCGGCCCTCGCCGCGGCGGCCAATGGGCCGGGCAAAACGCCGTTGGCCGAGCGCGAACTGCCCAGGATGAGCGTGAGCGGCCGCTCGGGAGCTTCCAGGAGCCGCGCGCGTAAGCGGTCGAGTTTCACGCCGTATTCGAAGTCGCGCATGGCCGCACCGGGTCCGTCGAGGACCACGTTGTGCGCCACTTGTATCGCGACGAACACCGCCAGCCCACAGGCCAACGCCGCGCGTGCCCGCCGCATAGTTCGGCATCGCATGATCTAAAAACAACGACCCGCCAAAAGCCTAGGATTGATCCGTAGCGTAAAGTAGCAGGCACACTCCGTGTGCCGTCGCTTTCCAGCCGCCGACGTCGATTCGCTCAAGGTTACGGCACACGGAGTGTGCCTACTACTTTGCCGTGTACCGCGACCCCGCGCAAGCCGCGTCCCAAGAGTCATCGAGCAAGAATCCTAGGCTTTTGGCGGGTCGTTGTTAAAAACAAGGGTCGTATCAGGTTCTGTAGGGAACGCCCTCTCCCGGCGCGCCGGGATTCCGAGGAGCTGGCGCGACGTCATCGGGCGGGACACGGAACGCCACAGAGGGCGTTCCCTACAGAGACCATCCCATCGAGCGGCACCTTGTAATCGTTCCGCCGCAACGTGTCAACGTCGTGCGCGCCGCCCCATTCCCAGCTTACGCTTGACACGCGCCAAGAGCGGTTTGCGCCGCAGCGCCCATCGATCGCTGGCGAAGAATTCGTGGTCGAAGGAGTCGGTCGAGGGCTGCGCGGTCGAATTTGACGGATCGTGCGCCTTGGCGTTCCAAGCGTCCCTGTGACCATACAGGTGCCTCACGATCGTGTCGTAATACACTCCTTCGACCGTCGGCTCGGCGAGGAATTCGGGCATCCCCGGCTTGACAAGGGCGCGGAAGACGCCCCGGCCGTTCCACGCGCCTGCGTGCCGCACCTCGAACCCGGCCGATTCCAGCGCTTGCACCACCGCGAATGCCGTGGGACCAAACCAGTTTGACGGGTCGCGCTCGAGTTCGTCGTGCCGATAGAACCGCCAGAGAGGAAGCGCCTGGACGTCCTGACCGGTCACCGTCAATTGCAGATCGGACAGGAACGTTTCCACGAACAACTCTCCCCGGGCGACCCGGCGCAGGTTGTCGATTCCAAGCACCGGATATCGGAGGTGGTAGAGCACTCCACAGAACAGGACCACGTCGAACGTGCCAATCCGATCGGGGTCGAGGTCGTACACCGAGCCCAACTGGTAGCGCGTGCGCGTCGCTCCCAGGAGATCGGCCAGGCGATTGAACCCGGAACGGCCGGGGGTTCCGGCCCGATCGCCAGCACTTCCTCGGCGCCGCGACGCTCGCACTCGAAGCTCAGGCAGCCGTTCCAGGCCCCGATGTCGAGTACGCGTTTGCCCGTCAGGTCGGCGGGGAGCTGCATTTGCTCGCACATCTCGTCGATCGGATTGATGCCCGGCGTGAAGACGCCGTCAAAGATCTGCCAGCGCTGGTGCCAATGGACCACGTCGCGAATTTGCTCGATACGAAAGCCGGGTGGGGCCGGCGGCGCGGGACGAATGGCGGTCGACATGCTCACGGCCCTGCGCAGAGGAATGCTTAAAGTGACAGGCGCGGCTGCGAAGTATAGTGACCCGCCCAGCGTGGTCAAGCTGGGTTGGCCCGCAAACGCCATTCCGAGGTGCTAGCACCGCCTTTTGTACTTCACGCGGCCCTCAGTGAGGCCTTTGTTGTCAGGCACAGACCCCATCCCGCCTTGGCCTGCGCAAAATCGGGGTAAATCCGATCGAATCGCCTGATACTGTTGATGCTGTTTTTGTTCCGCCAACGCCCAGGGGTTCCCGAAGATGCCACCGGCTTGCCCGGTGGAGTTTCACGTTGTCAGCTACAAACGGCCGGCACCAATATCCCCCCGATTGCCCGGCCGCTGCCGAAGGCAGCGGACGGGCAATCGGGATACGACGACAGGGACGGAGAGGCGCTTTGAGTAGCTGCCAACGTCACGGACCACCCCCCGGGCAAGCCGGTGGCATGGCTTGCTGCACGCTGTGACGGAACAAGACTGGGTTAACGCCGCAAACGCTGGACGGCAGCATTTCGCGCACGCCAATCCCGCCCTGTGCGGGTGGTGAATACGATGGCGTGCTAGCACGTTTCCCTCAAAATCCACCGTTTCCGTGAAGCGCCCCGGCCTGAAGCCGCCGTAGGCGGCTTCAGGCCAGGGGGAAAAGGGGCCGCGTGAGGCGCGTAGGTGTAGCGCGCCATCTTCTTCACCCGCCAGGCAAGCTGGCGGGGGTCGGAGCGGTAACCTCTTTATTCCTGGCCGCGCGAAGTATAGATCCGCGCGGGCTACACGTCGCCGAAGAACTCGCCGGAAGCGAGAAGCGTGTCGATCACCTGCGCGTCGGTCTGTTTGGCCTTGTATTGGGCCAGGGCGGCCGCCAGGCCGGCCGAGTCGGCGTTGCGGTGCAGGAAGGTCTGGTAGAAGCCGACTGGCACCCCCTGGTTGTATTTTTGGGGGGTGTGCGCTGGGGAATTGATCAAATCCGTCTGGTACTCGGCGCTGCCGAAGATCTGGGCCGCGATTTGGGCGCGAACGGTCGGATCGGAGATGTTCAAGGCGCCGAAGTTGAGTTGCGCGGCCGCGTCGACCTGCCGGTGGAGCGCGTCGGAATAAAGGGCCGTGAGGAATCCGGCGCTCGTGCCGAAGGCCTGATTGGTGAAGAACTCCGTCGAGCTCACCAGGACCGCGGCCTCTTGCTCGGGCGTGTTGGTGAGCAACGCCTGCGCAATGGTGTTCACGCCGGTCAGGTCGGCGGAGCGCTGCAAGTACGTCTGGTAGAGCTCGTTCGCGACGTCAAGACGAAACTCCAGGCTGCCCAGGAAACCGGTCGCAATCGCCGCCGTGCCTTTTCCTTGGCTGATCTGGGTTTCCCAGAACGACATTCCCGCCGCCTCTCCCTCGCGTCCGAGGAGGTCACGGTAGAGCTGGGCGATGTAGCGCTCGTTGTTGCTTCCGATCACGGCCGTCGGGCTGGCCGAGGCCGTGCCGCCGCCCTGTTCCTGAATTGCAACCGTTAAGGCGAAGTGCCCCGGGTCGCCATAAGTATGGCTGCCCGTCACGGTGAACGTTCCGGCGGAGCCGCTGACGGTGCCCGTCGAGCTGCTGCCGTCGCCCCAATTGACCGTTGCCGTGAAGGCGGAAGCGGGCGTGCTGACGTCCGAATCGGTAAAGGTGGCCACGGTCACGGCGCTGGCCACGCCGCCCTGGGTTACCGTCACATTCACCGCCGTGGCGGTGAGCGTTGCGCCTGCCACTTGGGCCGTGCCGGTGGCCGTGGCCGTCGCGGTGCCCGGCGGGTCGTCGGCCAACGTCACGCGGACCGAATCCGTTCCGCCGGTGGCGTAAGAGTGCGACCCGCCGACGGTGAACGTTCCGGCGGAACCGCTGATGGTGCCCGTCGAACTGCTGCCGTCGCCCCAGTTGATCGTGGCCGTGAAGTCGGTCGCTGGGGCGGTCGCGCTGACGTCGGTGAAGGTGGCAACGGTACCGTTGAAGGTCTGGCCCTCGACAGTCGAAATCGTCCGGCCGCTTCCGGCGAGAACGTCCGCATCCAAAACGTTCACGGTGCTCGATTCGCTGAAAGTCGCCGTCGGCGAGGAGCTCGTGTCGGTGACCTGGACAGTGACGGTCGATCCGCCCTCTTCAGTGAACGTGTGGCTGCCGGCTACGGAAAACGATCCGCCCGAGCCGCTCACCGTGCCGGCCGAGCTGCTGCCGTCGCCCCAGTTGATCGTGGCGGTGAACTGGGTCGATGTGTCGCCCGTGGCGGGGTCGGTGAAAGTCGCCACGGTGCCGCTGAACGCCGTTCGTTCGGTGGCCGAAACCGATGCGGAGTTTACGGTCAACCCCGCGCTGGCGATGTCGGCCGTGCTGTTGGCCGTGGCATTGGCCGTGCCCGGAACGTCGTCGGAGAAGGTGACGGCGACGCCGATCGACCCGTCGTGGAGGTAGGTATGAGTGCCGCCGACCGTGAATGTGCCGCCGTTCCCACTCACCGTGCCCGGCGTCGTCGTACCGTCGCCCCAGTTGATGACGGCCGAGAAATCACTGGCGGAATTGAAAGTGCTATTGTCCCTGAACGTCGCGACGGCGCGCGAAAAACTGGTGCCCGCGGTGGCCTGGAAGGTTTGGGAAACGCCGAGCAACTGGTCGCCTTCGGCGATGGTGGCCGTGTTCGTGGCGGTCGCCGAGGGTCCGCCCGGCGCGTCGTCGGCGACGGTGACCTGCGCGGTGAAGGTCCCCTCGTCGAGGTATTGGTGGCTCGCCGTCACGGTAAACTGGCCATTGGCGCCGCTGACGGTGCCGGTCGACGTGCCTCCGTCGCCCCAGACGATCGTCGCGATGAAGTCGCTGGACAGCGTGGCCAGATTGTTGTCGCTGAACGTGGCGACCGCGCCGGTGAACGTGGCGCCTTCGGTGGCGGCGATGGCGGTCGCCGTCGCGGCCAGAACGTCGGTGTCGGTGACGTTGGCGGTGCCGGTGAGCGTGGCCGCCGGCGCGGGGCTGATCCCGGTTTCGGTGATGGAGATGTTGGGCGTGAAGACGCCGCCGTCGGCGTACGTGTGGCTGCCCGCCACCGTGAACGCGCCCGGCGATCCGCTGACCGTGCCGGCGGTCGTGGTACCGTCGCCCCAGTCGATCGTGGCGGTGAATGCTCCGGCGACGGCCGTGCTGCCGGCATCGACGAAAGTGGCGACGTTGCCCGAAAAGCTGGTTCCCTCGGTTGCGGAGATCGTCAAGCCGGCGCCGGTCAAATCGCCTTCAAGGATGTTCGCCGTGCTGCCGGCGGTGGCCGTCGCCGTGCCGGGAGCGTCATCGGCGATGCTCACCGTGACCGACTGCTTGCCGTCGGCGGCGTAGGCGTGATTGCCGCTCACCGTGTAGGCGCCGTTGCTTCCGGCGATGGTACCCGCGGTCGTCGTGCCGTCGCCCCAGTTGATCGTGGCCACGAAATCACTGGCCTGGCCAGCCGTGTCGGTGCTGGAGAAGGTGGCCACCGTCCCGTTGAACGATTGTCCTTCGGTCGGCGTGAAAGTGATCGGTCCCGGCGTGAGCGTGTCGGAGTCGGCGACGGTCGCGACGCTCGTGACGGTCGACGCGACCGCTCCGGCGGCGTCGTCGACGACGACGACCGTGGCATTGAACGTTCCCTCGTCGCCGTACACATGCGTCGCCGTCACGCTGAAGCTTCCCGCCGAGCCCAGCACCGTGCCGGTCGAGCTGCTACCGTCGCCCCAGTTGATCGTGGCCGTCAAATCGCTGGCCGTGGTGGCGGCGTTCGAGTCGCTTAACGTGGCCACCGTGCTGGTGAACGTGGCGCCTTCGCTGGCGGCGATGGCGGTGCCCGTCGCGGCGAGCGTGTCGGTGTCGGTGACGTTGGCGGTGCCCGTGAGCGTCGTGGGGGGCACGGGGTTGATCCCGCTTTTCCCGATTTCGATGATGGCGACGGTGGTCGTGAAGACGCCGCCGTCGGCGTAGGTGTGCGTCCCATTGACCGTGAAGGCGCCCGGCGCGCCGCTGACCGAGCCGAGGGACGAGGTGCCGTCGCCCCAGGCGATTCCGGCGAAGAACCCCGTCGCAGTCGCGGTGCTGCCGGCGTCGTCGAAGGTGCCGACGGTGCCGCTGAACGTGTTGCCCATGGTTGCCGCGAACGTCGCGCCCGTGCCTGACAAATCGCTTTCCAGCACGCTGGCCGTGCTGTTCGCCGTGGCCGTCGTCGAATCGGCGCTGTCGCTGATGACCACGGTGATGGGCAAGCTTCCGTCGTTGGCATACGTGTGATTGCCGGTGACATCGAATACGCCCCCGCCCGCGGCGGAGACGGTGCCGGCGTCGGTAGTGCCGTCGCCCCAGTTCACGGTGGCGGCGAACTGGCCTGAATCGCTCGCCGTGAAGGTGGCCACGGTCCCGCTGAACGCGACCGTTTCGGCCGGGCTGATGGTAACCGCGGCGGGAGTGATGGAAAGCAACCTCCGCGACTCCAAACCTTCAATGCCGATCTGCAGCTTCCGTGGACGACGCAGTGCCGCGCAATTGCGTGCCGGGCGATTACGTGCCGCGCGATTCGTGCGAGTGGATGTCAGTCGCTTACGTCGTCTCGAAAGAAACATGCGTTGAACTCCGACCCCTCACGCCGCGGGATAGTTGTCTCCCGATGAGTGGTAGCGGAACTCGTGAGAGTTCCGATCCGAAGTCTCACGACCTCGGCTACCCATCAAAGCAAGGCGGACTGGGCGCTGGCTAGGAATAAAAAACCGCACCGACATGCCTTCAAGCGAGTGCCAGTTTCCAGCTTAGGCAGACGTTGCAAAGTCGGCAAGCAGTAAGCTGGGGCATTTGAGGGTGTTCCGGGGAGGCGCGGCGCTCCAAGCGGTATTGGCGCCATAGGCGCCACCGCCGTCAACGCGCGGCAGGATTCCAGCCTGCCATAGAACCCGGTAGCGGAACTCGTGAGAGTTCCGATATATACTCGGCAGTTCGGAATTCTCACGAATTCCGCTACGCGTGGGACGGGTTTCCAACCTGCCAAAGAAGTTCGGCTTGGCAGGTTAGAAACTTCCGCCCCACCAACCTTGCTACCGCAGCAGTTGCTCGGCCAGCTCCCGCAGGCGCCTTTCCGCCATACGCTCCCGGATCGTGCATTGGCGGTCGGACCAGTGGAGGCGAATGGACTGGGCTTGTTCGCGGATTTCATTCGGACGGGGCCAGTTCCTCTGGGAACCATGTAAAGGCCGATGGTCATGTTTAGTCGCGGTGTGGTGGCTCATGGCTTCACTCCTTTGCAATTCCTTCATTTGCTTCACCCCGATGCGGTGGGAGTGAAGCCGTTCTCCTGGGTCGCCCGCCACTGTCAGCCCGGCGGGACCGTGCTCGATAGGAGCAAACGGCGTGCCAAGGTGGCAACAAAGCACCGTGGCGGCTACTTTTCAGCGATTTGTCGGGCTGCGTCGCCGCCGATTGGTTGATGGCCGGCCAAACTGACGGCCGGACGCTGTTCAAACACGCAACAGTAGCGTCTCGAAATGATACGCGCCAAGTGCGGGTCAATTCGCCGGCGTTGTTTCGCCGGGCAAGCTGAACTTTACCGGCCGGATCACGACTGTCTCATTGACGAGCGCGAATGGTATGAGGTCGGCGAGGATTTCGTCGCAGCGTTGGATGCCGGAATCGGCAAAATTCACCTGGTCCGTCACAGGCCCGAGTTGTTTTTTGCGGAGCTGCGAGAGTTCCCTCAACTGGCGCTGGCCATCGATCATTTCATCGAGCAACTGTTGTTGGGCGGCCAAGCTTGCCAGATCGATTTCGGCAGTGATCTTCAATTCCTCCAAACGCGCCTCGACGTCGCTGTTGTTTGACGATGTCTTCTTGATCGCCCCAAGGCGCGCTTCCACGCCCGCCAGGTCGACCTTGAGCAACATGCGCTTGACCTTCAGATCGCTGATTGCCGCGTCTCCTCCCAAACGCCTAGCCAAGTGCGCCGCCGACGGTGCTCGAGCCGGCAGCGGTTGATCGTTACGCGGAACAGCCAGCGGCGCTGGCCGCCGTCGTCCCATTCCCGCTCCTCCGCTTCGCTGGCCGCCAGGTAGACGTCTTGAAGGACATCGTCAACCCGCCCGCTCCCCACACCCAGTGCAAGCACCATCCGCCGCAATTCTTCCTCGGCATCGAGCCAGACCGCCAGCAAGGTTGGGTTCGTTTCCGCCGGCACAGCACTCCGCCGCCTCGAGGAGGGGCGGGGGCCGGTGGTCGTCACCGGGTTTCGCCCTATGGCCAGGTTTTTCAATTCTCGACTCCCAGGCCGATTGCGTTTCCGATGAGATAATGCGCGACGGGGTACAAGTGTTGCCGAGATTATACTTCACGAAGCCGAAAATGTGACATTTGGCTTGATGCGGGGCGCCATGAGGCTCACGGCAATCATCCGTTTCAATGCCAGAATCGTCCCGTCGCGTTCTGTAGGGAACGCCCTCCGTGGCGTTCCGGGAAGCGGGTGCGACGTCGTCTGGCAGGACACGGAACGCCACGGAGGGCGTTCCCTACAGAGGCTGTCCCGTCGTAGGATTGTGGCATTGAAGCGGGTGATTGAAAAAATCCGCTGTGGCGCCGTGGAGACAGCGCCGCTACGCGCTTGGATTCTTTGAAGTTTGGCCGATGATCATGGAGCGAAGGCTTTGACCCCGACGACGGCAGCCGCAGCTTTCAGTTTGTCGTCGAGCGTCGCCAGCGGTGCGCCCAGACGTAGCGCAAGTTCCAAATAGGCGGCATCGTACGATGAAAGGTTCTGCGCGCGCGCCAGGTTCAACGTGTCGGTCGGTGCTCGCGCCGCCGTCTCGTCGTCGATCACGATGGGAAGCTCTTTGAGGAATTCTAGCCAAGCGGTCGTATCGGCCTGGGTGCTCCGCTTGCGGCGCTCACCCACCAAGAGGGCATTCGCCACTTCAAGCGGCCAGAGAGAAGGAACGACGGCTTCGACTGCTTCAAGAGAATCAAGGACTGCCTGTGGGTATGGCGCCTTTTCGTCAGGGAAACACCAAGCCACGGCGATCGAGCAATCGAGCACCAGTCGCCCTTGTCCAGTCACTGTGAACACCTCGTCGCCGGATTTAGTAGCGTCGGCCATCGTCGATCATCTCTCGGATCGGCGCGCCACCCAGCGTTCGCCCTTGTTGCCGACTGTAAGTCTTGAAGGCCTCGATCACTCCCCGCACGTTCGGACCCAGTTTCGGGGAAAACGGAACGAGCATCGCCACGGCTTTGCCGCGTCGAGTGATGACGATTCGTTCTCCCTGCCGAACACGTTCGAGCAATTCGGGCAGGTGTGTCTTTGCCTCATAAGATCCCACGGAAGTCATTACGTACCTCATAATACGGTATAGACCAGTCGATAAACCAGTCTATAGATATCGCTTTTGATTGACAAGGCTTGGGTACCATGATTTATTACCTGAGAGCACGTCCTGGGGAACTCATGCCTATCCACGCCACGACCTCCGCCCGGCAATTGATCAGGGTCGGACATAGTCCCGACCCGGACGATGCCTTCATGTTCCACGCGCTGGCCAACGGCAAGCTCGATACCGGGGCTTACGAGTTTACTCACGAACTGGTCGATATCGAGACGCTCAACCAGCGGGCGTTTTCCGGTGAGTTGGAGCTCACGGCCGTCAGCCTGCATGCCTACGCTCATCTCACCGACAAGTATGCGCTCTGCCCCTGCGGCGCCAGTATGGGCGACCGGTACGGTCCCATGGTCGTCGCCACCCGGAAACGGTCGCTTGATGAGCTTCGCGGCGCCACGATCGCCGTGCCCGGCAAGCTGACCACCGCCTACCTGGCCCTGCG
>DATLQY010001042.1:0-2306 GCA_035534975.1 Pirellulales bacterium | reverse complement strand
CATCGAATTCTGCTCCGACGCCGGTCCGCAGGCCGAACTATAGGTGACGATGGCGTGCCCCTCGTCGTCCTTGCGGCTGAAGTCGACGGAGACCACCTGCCGTCGAAGGTTGCCGATGGGCACCGTCACTTGCCAGACGTCGCCCGCCTCGACGACGGCATAGCCCGCCGATTGTACGACGTTTCGCACCAAGGCCTTGGGGTCGGTCACCACCGCGGCCTCGACCGGCGCTAGTGCGTCGAATCCACCCGCCGCCGCGGCAAGGGCCGGCGCCGCGGGGACCGCGGGCGCAGCCGACCGTGCTGGCGCCGCTCCGGCGGCGGCACCCGGCGCCATCGCTTGCTGAATCATGCCGGGCATCATCATGCCAAAGCCGGCGCCCATGCCCATACCCATCGCGCCGCCGTCGCCGCCCCGCTCGGCCAGCTTCGTCATGCTCTGCGCCGCTTGAAACTTCATGAAAGCGTTCAAATCGCCAACGGCGCCCATGGCGCTGCGCGCGTCGATGGCCTTTTGAACCTCCTCCGGCGGCGTGATCGCGTTGATGAAGAAGTCGACGAGTTCGAGGCCGTATTTGCCAAAGTCCTCGGCCACCTTTGCCCGCGCGCCGGAAGCGATCTCGTCGTACTTGGCGGGCATGTCCAACAGGCCGATCTTGAGCGTGCCCATCAGGTCGCTGAGCCGCGAGGTGACGAGATCGCGGAGGAACGACTGGATATCGTCGGTGGTAAACTTGCCTTGCGTCCCGACCAGTGTGTTCAAGAGCAGCTTGGCGTCGGCGACGCGGAACGAGAACTTGCCGAAGCTCCGCAGCCGGACCATGCCGAACTCGGCGTCGCGGAACGTGATAGGTTGCCGTGTACCCCACTTCTGATCGACGAACGTCTGTTTGCCGACGAAATAGACCTGGGCCTGGAACGGCGACTTCTCCCAAGGGACCGTCAAGATCCGCGTGATGAAGGGGACATTGAGCGTGGTCAGGGTGTGGCGGCCGGCGGTGAAGGCGTCCATCGCCTTGCCGTCGCGGAAGAAAATCGCCTCCTGGTTCTCCTGCACGATGAGCTGCGCGCCGAGCTTGATGTCGGCCGAGCCGTCGGGCGGAACGCGATGGACGAGCGAGCGGTTCGATTCGTCGAAGAACTCGATGACTTCCAGACGCATGGCGAAGGTCCCTCGGAATTGCGGATTGCGGATTTCGGATTGTGGATTGCTGAGTGGGATCGGCGATTTCGGGTTTCGGAATGCGGGGTGCGAATTTGAGATCGCGGATCGCGAAATGACGTTCGAATCAATCCGCGATCCGCAATCACTTAGTCGAGGCCCTTCAGGATAGTATCCCGCTGGTCCCATTCCGCGTCGAGAGCGTCGATTTGTTCCAGCGCGGACGGCAGACCGGCAACTGCCTCGGCGGGCTTCTTGCGCCACGGTTCGATGAGGTTAGTCAGGTTGTCGACCTGCTCGGCCAGTTTCGCGTCGTGCTTGTAGATCCGGTCGAGCAGCGCTTCGTCGACCTGCACCAGGTCGAACCAGCCGCTGTAGCCTCGCACCGCCCCGCGAATCCGGCCGATTAGCTTGTCGAGCCTGGCCCGCACGCGGTCGAACGGCGGCAAGACATCGACCTGTCCCGCGTCGACCAAGGCACGGGTCACGTCGTCGAGCGACTGCTTGCCATGCACCAGGCGGTCGGCCAGCCACTGCCGCTGCATGGCGTCGCTGTCGCGGCGGTACTGTTTTTCAAGGTAACCTTTGAAGCCGGGGATCCGCCGCAGGAATTCCTCGATCGCTCCGCGGCGTTCGGCATGTTGACTTGGTTCTGGCATCGGAAGCTCTGAGGGGAGGGAAGGCGTTAGGCGTTAGGCGTTAGGAGTTTGGCATTGGGACGTTGACGTCCACCGCCATGGGAACCGCGGCCATTATAGCCTGCCCTGCTCATCTTCGTGAACCCGCCCATCCTGCCTTTCCTCTCATCCCCCTGTTCATCCCCATATCCCCCTTTACGAATCGCTGGTATTCCAACGTGCTCAAGAAACACCGAATCGGGCGATAACCGACTTTGCTTGGACTCGTTGGCTGTGCTATAGTCCGACCGCCTTTTTCTACCACGTTCGTGGGCGCTGAATCCATGCGCTGTTCGTACACCAAACGGCTGGTGCCGCTCGGGTTGTGCTTGCTCCTGGCCGCCACGTCGGGCTGCGCCCAGACCCAGACGAAGCCCAAGAAGAAATGGTACGACCCGTTCGGTCTGTTTGCCAAGGAGGAGGAAGAGGGGCCCAAAGTCGTCACGCCCGCCGACTGGATCAAGCGGT
>DATLQY010001041.1:0-3785 GCA_035534975.1 Pirellulales bacterium | reverse complement strand
GCGGCGGCTCATAGTGATCCATCAGCAGATCTTGATTTTCAGGCCCCCGGTGATCGTGATCGGCGAGAGGAAAGTCAGCAGTCGCCCCCAGCCGTCGCAACGGTC
The DNA here is from genome assembly GCA_035534975.1 of Pirellulales bacterium. Classification (GTDB taxonomy): domain Bacteria; phylum Planctomycetota; class Planctomycetia; order Pirellulales; family JAICIG01; genus DATKSN01. The sequence continues at coordinate 3,680 of DATLQY010001041.1, read as the reverse complement.
GTCACCCCGGAGGAACCCGTCAACGAGTGATAAAGGGAGTGTGACGATCTCGATGACGGGCAAGAGACGAGCGCAAGCAAGCTTCCAGAACACCGTCTGCGGAATGCGCTCGCGCCAAAAAACCTGCCACCGTGCAATGGTCCGGCGGTCGGCACCGACAAGCTTTGATAACTCCTGGACCCGGCGTGGGGTCGGTCCTTGTTGCATGGCAGCGATCAGGACGACCACTGCGGAGAGGTACACCTTGCGGCCGAGGAAACGCACCGATGGCGGCGTCATCCTCTTCCGGCATCCATCTCGATCGCAGCAGAAGCTGAACCTGTACAGGTACTGTTCTGGCACGTCGTCGGGACAGCCTCGCGGCGACCGGGGATAGTTGGCACCATGCAGCCGACCGCCGCAAGGGCAGCCCTGCTGCCGAGCGCTCTCGGCAAGATCTTGATCGATCGAAAGTAGAAACGACCACAAGTCGGGACCACGCGGTAATTCATGGCACATCGTTGCGTACTCCAGGGGACCGAGGAAAAGCCCTAGAATACACGCCTTGTCAATCCCCCTGGCCAAGCAGGGGCCATCCGGCCGCGCGGGTTCCGAATCGTCCCTCGGAAACCTTGACCAAGCGATCACGCTTTCCGAGGGGATTTTTTGGAAACCCCTCAAAGATCTTGATCAGAAACCGCAAAATTCCCACCGATTATCTTGACCACGCACAGGGGCGGCTCAAGCCTCGGCGATACCGGCGCATCTGGCGGCCAAGGTGAACCAAGGGCATGTCCAACGGCGCGCCGTCGTATACGTTCGCCAGTCGACGCCGCAGCAGGTGCGCGAGCATGGTGAATCACTGGCGCGCCAATATGGCTTACGGCAACGTGCTGAGCAACTGGGTTGGCACCCCACGCTGATTGAAGTTGTTGACGAAGACCTTGGCTTGAGCGCACGCTCGGCCGAAAAGCGGACGGGCTTTCAGCGCTTACTGGCCGATGTGGCCCAGAACCACGTTGGCCTGGTGCTCGCCTTGGAAACCAGTCGGCTCGCACGCAGCAGCAAGGACTGGCACGACTTGTTCGAGTTGTGCGCCGTCCGTGACGTGTTGCTTGCCGACGAAGACGGTACGTACAACGCGCTCGACCCGAACGACCGCCTCGTGCTGGGCATGAAAGGCATTCTCAGTGAAATGGAGTTACACATCATGAAGGGACGCCTTGAACGTGGGCGACTGAACAAGGCCAAACGCGGCGAGTTGTTTCATGGCGTCCCTCGCGGTTACGTGCGGCTGTCCGACAACCGCGTCGAGTTGGATCCTGACGAGCAAGCGCGCGGCGCGCTACGTTTGGTGTTCGCCAAGTACGATGAGCTGGGCACGGCCTATGGCGTGCTGCGCTATCTACGCGAGCACGACATCAAGCTGCCGCGGCGTTCTCGCGGCGCATTGCTTTGGCAGGATGCGACGGAGACCATCATCAGCACGATGCTCCACCACCCGATGTACGCTGGCGCCTACACCTACGGGCGCCGAGAAAATACTCGGCAAGCGGACGTAGCGGGACGGTCGAGCAGTCGGCGCAGAAGCCGTCCCATGGACGAATGGAAGGTGTTGCTGTGGGATCATCTCCCGGCATACATCACGAAGGAACAGTTCATTGCCAATCAGGAGCGGCTGTGGCAGAACTCCACACGGGCGAACGCGAAGGGCGCGCCTCGGCAGGGACCGGCGCTGGCGACCGGCCTTCTATTTTGCGGCTGTGGACGCAGAATGTACGTTGGCTACACAGGCAAAAGGGTGCGTTACGAGTGCTCGCGCCGCCCCTACCTGGCGACCGACACGGTATGTCGCGGAATTCGAACGGCCGTGGTGGATGAGGCGCTCGCGCAATCTGTGCTCAAGGCGCTTGAGCCGGCGTCGTTGGAACTCAGCTTGCAGACGATCGAGCAGGCGCGTACCGAACGTCGCCGGCTTGACGAGCAGCTTCGCCAACGCGTGGCTCGTGCCACGTATGAAGCCCAGCGCGCCGACCGCCAATTCCAAGCGGTGGAACCAGAGAACCGGCTTGTGGGACGCACGCTCGAGGAACGCTGGGAAGCGGCGCTGCGGCGGCAGCGCGAGGCCGAAGAGCAGTACGATTGCTTCCGCGGTGAATCGCCCACCGACGTTTCGGCGGAGGAACGCGCACGGCTCGAAGAAGTGGCCCGCGATCTGCCGGCCCTCTGGTGGGCCGACGGAACGACATGGGTGGACCGCAAGCAGATCGTTCGCTGCCTGGTCGATCGAATCGACATTCACATGGCGGAAGCGGGTCCACACGTCCATCTCTCGATTCAGTGGAAGGGCGGCTGCGTCACGGAACATGAAGTGACGCGCGCCTCGGCGACATACGCCGAATTACCGAATATGGATCGCCTGGCGGCGCGCGTGGTCGAACTGCGTCGCGCGGGGTGGCGCGCGCCGCGAATCGCGGAACAGCTCAACGCGGAGGGCTTCGTGCCGCCGAAGCAGAGCCAACCATTCACCGGTGATGTCGTTCGCAAACTCTTATCGACAATCGAACCTATTTGTAGCCTGTTAGAAAGTTACGAACTCAAGCCGAACGAGTGGACGATCGCCGACTTGGCCAAGCGTCTTGCCCTGCCACAGAAGAAGCTCAAGGGCTGGGTCACGCGCGGCTGGGCGCGCGCAGTCCAGCGTCCGATGGGCGCTGTTTGGATTCTCTGGGCTGACGACGAGGAATTCTCGCGCCTGAAGCAGTTGGCGCAGCTCAGTCGCCCTGGGATGACAAACTACCCAGCCGCACTGACGACGCCGAAAGTGCTTCCCGCGGAGTGACGAACGGCTAGGCAGTGTGGTATCCTATCCAAGAAGGCTTGCGATGCCGCCTGTGTAGGGCGGCGTGCTAGCTTCGACCAACCGTGAAGATGGAGGTAGTATGCGGAACCGTTCAAAAACCTGCCCGTACAGCGGTCTTCTCGATTGGCGCGGCGCGCGATCGGCTCGCACAACGACCGCATGAGCCAGGAGAGGCTCGCCAACCGACGCCGCAACACGGCCACTCTCTCCGGATCGGCTTGGATCGCCGCCAACTCGCAGGACTCCGGTTCGGCGGGCGTACCGTCTTCGTTGCGCCGCATCGGATGCAACTGCCACCAACGCCGAGCGATATCTTCTTCGCTCCAGTCGTGCGCGACGTCGGGCCGGTTCCTCAAGAGCACGTGCATGTGGTTCGACATGATCGAAAAACCGAGAACGTCAACGGCGAAGATCGCCGCCAATTCTTCGAGCCGCTCGCGCACCCAGACTTTACGGTGGTCGAAGTTCTTGCCGCTGTAGCGGTCAACGCCGCAAAGGAACGCGCGCCGCACGCAGCGCGCGATGCAATGGTACACACCCACATCGGATTCATCGACAATCTCCTTTCGGGCGTACGCGGGCATAGCGCGCTCCTCTGGACGTCCGGGCAGAATAGGTGACGTGTGACCAGTATACGGCCGTTCCGAAAATAGGTCAAGCACCTCGCGAGAAAAAGCTGGGTGTCTTCTTCTGCCTGGCCTCGTCCAATCGCCCCTTCCCGAGCAACAGGCTACCCAGGTTGTTGTGGGCCTCGGCGAAGTCGGGCTTGAGTCGCACGGCGTGCTGGTAGCTGGCCAGCGCGTCGTCGAGCCGGCCTTGTTCCTTGCGAACGTTGCCC
>DATLQY010001040.1:0-5561 GCA_035534975.1 Pirellulales bacterium | reverse complement strand
CCGCAACCACCTGAGAAGGAATCGAACCCCGCCGACGCGGAGAGCTCTTCATCCAAGAGGTCGCCGGACGGACTGGAAGGCACGACCAGGTGGCAAAGTTGGTCGGTGTCTTCCACGACTTTCAGCTCGACGCCATCCGGTACGTCGATACCATGTTCTTCAAGCACCGTCCCTGGATCGACGATCAGGCGTTGTTTAAGATTGTCGTCGGACCAGGCCTTAGCTACGAGCAATCCCCACTGTTTCTGCCAGTTGCCGTGTTGTGCTGTCGTTTGCATGATCATTCTCCAAAAAAGCGCCCCTTGAAAAAACATTCGATGTCTCAGGCTGGGCCCCCTCGACGGCCGCCAGCAGCCCTTCGCGTACGAGCCGGCGCGCGAGCACCAGCCTGGCCTCTTCGTTCAATTCGCCCGGGAGCTCCCGCACCGCGAAGCGCGTCGCGCCGGCGATGAATCGCAGCGCCGCTCCAATGCGAGGCGGTCCCTCGACACGATTGCCCGGAAACTCGATCGCCACGCCGCCATTTTCGAGGTCGACGACGCGGCAGACGGCCTGGAAGGGTCTCTTTTCAAGGACTGTTTCCGAATCGAGCCGATCGGCGGCTGTTGCAATTGCAAATTGGCCGCCCGGCAGCATTTGCAATCGCTCGAAGAACTGATCGCCAAGCGAATGCAAGGCACGATCGAACAAAGTGTCGGTTGACATATCATCGATCAATGACTCGAGCAATTGGCGAAAATGACGTCTCAACTCAGTTTGGCCGGAGGGCAGTGCGCCACCAGGTATCGACTCGCGAAACCGCTGATCACGCCTGCCGGCGCTGCTCAAAGCATGGCGCAGCAGGTCGACCCAGCGATAGACGTTGACCCCCACCGTCAAGTGCAACGAGGCGCAGTCGGACGTAAATGCCTCGTGGACGTGACCGCGCGGAATATAAAGTGAATCGCCCGCCACGAGGCGCGCCTCCCGCCGCGTGCCAAGCGGCATGGTGGGTGGCCCTGTGTGTTCGGAAACCAGCGGAAGTGGCTCGGCGGCATCGTAAAGACGCCAGTGTTTCGCACCATCCAACTGCACGACGAACACCTCGTGGGTGTCGAAGTGCGGAGCGAACCCCTGCGAGCCAGGCGGCGTCAAGTACATATTGGCGTGGACGGGGCAGTGGAACACCGTCTCCAGGTTACGGCAAAGTTCGGCCACGGGCTGCCACCGCTGTTGCATGGCCATGATCACGACGCTCCGGCCCTGGTCGAACACTTGCCGGATTTCGGCAATGCCGGGATTAACTTCCGGCGGGACGGGCTGATCGTCGAGCAATCCGCGCACGAACGTCGGTTGCCTTGGCGCGGTGGTGCGGAATTCGCTCGGGTCCGTGAATTTCGGGCGACTGAAGGCGATCACTTTGTCGACATCGCTCAACGACAACAACCCCTCGAAATGGCGCGCGGCTCCGCGCGCAACCAATAGCGGTCGTTTTTCCCAGGTGTCGCGCAAGAACTCGTCGGGAGGATGAGGCGCGATCAGATCTTCGAATGTGAAGCTGTTCCGGGACATCGTTACCTATCCTGCCACACTCCGTTTTTCCCGCCGGCAAGCCCTGCGCCCGCGTTCTGCCCTTTCCTGTCCTGCACAAACCGTGCCACTGATTCGAATCGCGAAATCCATCGCCTCGGCGGTGACCTTGACGCTTCGCGTTACATGCACGATGAGCGATTCTCTCCCGTTCGCTGACTTCCAATCGACCAAGATGACCGAGAGGCAACCGCAGCGATCGCGCCGGCTACACATTCGCCGGTGGACGGCATGTCGACTGACGCGTGGGGATCGCTTGACTTCGTCAGCCGTCGAGCGTCAACATGGTGCTGAGGCCGGGTAGTGTCGCGACAACGAGTTGGACGGTAGAATCCATGCCGTCGTGAACGTTTTTGACACAAGATCCTCAAGCCCACGCTTCACGATGTCCCCGCTTTACGATTCAAGGAGCAGCGCGCCCATGTCGGCGGAAGATGAACCAGCGTTGCCGGACTTCAGCAAGCTCATGGTCGAGCGGCGCGGTGCGCTACTGGCCTATATCGAGCGGCGCATGGGGGCGGCGCTGCGCGGTAAAATCGAGCCCGAAGACGTTCTGCAAGAAGTCGGAGTGGAAATCGCGCGCACCGCCGGTGCCGAGGTTTCGCCCGTCGCGCCGGGACGCGATCCTTTTGGCTGGCTGTGCGACGTCGCCGAACGCCGGATCGTCGACGCGTACCGCCGGATATTCGGCGCCCAGAAACGCAGCGCGGCGCGCGAGGTGAGCTTGCAAGGGGACGGCGCCGACGACAGCCGGCCGGGACTGCTGAACCTGTTGGTCGCCAGCCTGACGTCGCCCACCCAGGCCCTGGCGCGAGATGATCGCCACCAGCGACTGGCCGCCGCCCTGGCGACGCTCAACGAGGAGCAACGCGAGGCGCTCCGCTTGCGCTACGTCGAGCAGATGCCCTCGAAGGAAATCGCCAAGTGGCTGGGCAAGAGCGACGGGGCGGTGCGCGTCATGCTCACCCGGGCCCTGAAGTCGTTGCAGACGGTGTTGACGGATGCCGGCCTCAGCGGCCATTGGTAATGACGGCAACGGATGGTCCGTGGTTTCAGTTCGAGCCGATCGCCCGAATTTGCTCCATGCCGGACTCCACACGCAAGAAACTCACGGACCCCGCCGCGCTATCCCGCGGCAACGACGATCCGCCGACTGTCGTCTGGCGGCAGTTGGCGCAGTGCCTCGAAGTGTTCGCCGCCGCTTGGGACCACGCCGACGAGCCGCCCGAGCTTGGCGCGTACCTCCCCGTGTCGCCCCCCAGCCTGCGATGGCTGGCGCTAGTCGAGTTGGTGAAAGTCGACCTCGAGCGGCGCTGGGCCCGTGGCGAGTGGCGCTGGCGACTCGAACAGTACGCAGCCGCGTTCCCCGAACTCTCGGCCGACGGCGCCTTGCCCCACGACCTGATCTATGAAGAAATCCACGTTCGCCGGCAGTCCGGAGAAACCGTCTCGATCGACGAGTACCGGGCGCGGTTTCCCCGGCAGATGGCGAAGTTGGGCGACTTGCTGGCCGCGGATCGTCCCGGCCTGACCAGCGCCTTGCACCAGGTTCCGAAGGTCGACGATTTCGAATCGGGGCAGCGCGTCGACGATTTCGACCTGCTGCTGCGGCTGGGAAGCGGCGCCTTTGGCAGCGTGTTCCTGGCCCGCCAGTGTTCGCTGGGGCGGCTCGTCGCTCTGAAGATCGCGGCCGACCATGGGTTCGAGACGCAGACGCTGGCCCAACTCGACCATCCCAACATCGTGCGCGTGTACGACCAGCGCCCATGGACCGAGCGGCGGCTGCAATTGATCTATATGCAGTACGTGCCCGGCGGCACACTCGACGACGTCGTGAAATGCGTCCGCCAGACCCCTCCGCCCCGGCGTTCCGGCAAGCTGCTGCTCGAGTGCATCGACCGGCGGCTGAACGAGCGGGCCGATTCGTCGCCGGCCGATTCACGCGCCCGGCGGTACCTGGCGGAGCGAAGCTGGCCCGAGGCCGTGTGTTGGCTCGGCGCGCGAATCGCCGAGGCCCTCGAGCACGCCCATTCGCACGGCGTGTTGCACCGCGACCTGAAACCGGCCAACGTGCTGCTGGCGGCCGACGGACACCCACGGCTGGCCGATTTCAACGTCAGCTTTTGCGCCGTCGTGCCGGGGGCCGGCGCCGCGGCATTCTTCGGCGGCAGCCTGGCCTACATGTCACCCGAACAACTCGACATTTGCCTGGGCGCCGATCGGAGCCGGGCTGATTCGCTCGACGAACGCAGCGACTTGTTCACGCTGGGCGTCCTGTTGTGGGAGCTGCTCACCGGCAAGCGCCCGTTCGGCGATGATCGCGAGTGCGACATGACGCCGGCGTCGCTTGAACGATTGGCGGCGCGGCGCCGGCAAGCGCTGGACGAAAACGCCGTGAGCGCGTTGCCGGCGGATTGCCCCACCCGGTTGATCGAGGTGTTGCGCGGCTTGTTGCAGCCGGAGCGCGAACGGCGCACGCCATCGGCGCACAGCGTGCGGCGGCAGTTGGATCTCTGCCTGCGGCCGGGCGTCGAGCGTCTGGCCCGGCCGCGGCGCGCGGGAACCGCGGCGGTGCTGGGCCGCCATCCGTGGCCACTTTTGATCGCGGCCGGAATGGTCCCCAACATCGCGCTGAGCGCTCTCAACATCGCGTACAACGCCGAAGAGATATTGCGGCACGTCCAAGATCCAGACGCGTCGAGGATCTTCAAGATCGAGATCGTCGCCGTCAACCTGATCGCCTACCTGATCGGAGTAAGCATCACGATCGCACTGGCCTGGCCCGTGATCAGGGCGGTGAAACAACGCACGATGAATCCATCGTCCGACACCGGCGACGTCTCGCGATGGTGCCAGCGATCGCTCAGGCTGGGTAGTTACATTGCGCTGGTAAGCGCCGTGGAATGGCTCGTTTCCGGGCTGATCTTCCCGGTCTGGCTGCAGGTTGCCCTGGGAACGCCGATCGGGCTCGATGCGCGGCAGTACGTACACTTCTTCGGCTCGCAATCGGTCTGCGGCCTGCTGGCCGCGACGACGTCGTTTTTTCTGGCGACGTGGTATTCGTTGCGTGTATTGAGCCCGGCGCTGGTGGACCAGGACCACGACGACCCGAACACGGGGCGGGCACTCGATCGGTTGTCGCGGGCAACCGCGAGTAACACACGATTGACGTTCGCCGTCATCCCCTTGGCACTGCTCTTGATGCCGCTGGTGCGCACGGAATCGCGGTGGACGTTCTTCGTGCTGGGCCTGGTGGGTCTCTTGGCATGGCGGCTGGCATTCGTGGTGGCGCAGCACATCGAGCGTTCCATCCAGGCACTGCAGTCGGCCGTGAATGTCCCGTCGGACTCCGCTCGGTAACAAACGCCCGTCGGCTGCGCTTTCACTGGGAGAGAGGGCTGGGGGCGCGTCCCCACCCAGGTGAAGACCCATTCTCGCGAGGTTACCTATGTCGCCATCCACGGGCTACGCCATGCGGGAGCAGAACCGGGCCTTTCCGGCCCCGCAAAGGAGGAGAACATGTCCCGTATTGAAGTCATTCGCGCTTGGAAAGACGCGGCGTATCGCCGCAGCCTGGGCCAGGACCAGCTTGCCGGTTTGCCCGCCAATCCGGCCGGCGCCGTCGAGTTGACCGCTCTCGAAGCCGCCGCGGTCGATGGCAAGATCGCATACGCCGATTGCGGCAGTTGCCACAGCCACCAGCCGAACTGCTCGAGCGCCGTGAGCACGGTCTCGGCCAGGTTGACGTAAGTCGCGGCCGTTCGGAGGCGGCTGACCGGTGCGATACGTTACGACGATCCACGGGAGCCGTAAGGCCGACGGAGACAAATCTTGACATCCGTTTCGACTCGAGCTGTGAAGAGGCAGGCCACCCGGCCCAGCCTCTTCACGGCTCTATTTTTCAACCACGCGCCTAAAACACAGAATCGAGGTTGGCGTCCGGGTCGTGGGGCAGGTTTCCAACCTGCCATACGGACTTCTATGGCAGGTTG
>DATLQY010001039.1:0-3013 GCA_035534975.1 Pirellulales bacterium | reverse complement strand
GAACTTGGGGTCGTGGACGAAGGGCAACGTCATCTGAACGAGGCCGCACGGCTGAATCCGCGGCTTGCGAAGCGCCCAGATTGACCAAAGCAGAGGAACAACGCACGATGAAGCGAGTCTATTTGTCAATGGCGCTGTTGGCGGTGGCGGGCGCGCTGGCCGCGTTCGCCGTGCGCAATTGGCCCGCGGCCGATCACGGCAAATCGCCCAGTGGCGTCGAATCCAGCTCGCCGGCTCCCAGCCGGCGACAAACGACGTCGTCAAGTCCATTCGAAAACACACAGGCGGCGGCGGCGTACGTCGGTATCGAGGCGTGCGCCGAGTGTCATGCCGACGAGCACCGCACCTACTGCGAGACGGCCCACCGCCTGGCACTGGCCGACGTCGATGCCGCCGCCGAACCGCCCGACGCAGGCTTTTACCACGCACTTTCGGGGCGAACCTACGCGGTTTACCGTAATGGCGATGAATTGCGCCACCGCGAAGCGCTGACGGATGAGGAGGGCGAGACGTACGCCGCGGCGGATTTTCCGCTGCGTTACCTGGTCGGTTCCGGCCGGCACACGCGGAGTTACCTCGTCGAAGTCGACGGTTTCCTGAGCGAGTCGCCCCTGACATGGTACGCCTCGAAGCGGAGTTGGAGGCCTTCGCCCGGCTACGACGTCCCTAACCCTTTGGGGTTCGAACGCGCGGTCGAAACGACGTGCCTGTTCTGCCACATTGGCACGATCGCAGCGCCCGATCGCGATTACCAGCGGCTGACGGTCCTCGAAAAGCCGATTGGCTGCGAGCGCTGCCACGGGCCGGGGTCGCCGCACGTGGCCGAGCAGCGGGCGGTCCGCGACGGCTTGCCAAGGACCGGCGCCTCGGGGAGGCCGACCATCGTGAACCCCGGGCGGTTGTCGCGGTCGCTCGCGGAGGCGATCTGCGCGCAGTGCCATTTGCACAGCGACGCGACGGCGATCGTGCGGGGGCGCAGCATGTACGATTACCGTCCCGGGCTGCCGCTTTCCGATTTTTGCGTCACCTACCGCCCCGACGAACCCGATTCGCGGATGACCGTGGTTGGGCACGTCGACCAACTGCGTTTGAGCCGTTGCTACCAGGCCTCGGAAACCCTCACTTGCACGACGTGCCACGATCCTCACCAGGCGACCCCGCCCAATGAAAAGCGGGACCACTATGCGCAGGTTTGCGCGAGCTGCCACGCGGGCGAGGGTTGCCGCCTCGCGCGGGAAGAACGCTTGCGGCGCAGTCCCGCGAACGACTGCGTCGCCTGTCACATGCCGCAAGTGGATACCGACGTTCCCCACGTTGCTTTTTCGCACCACAAGATCGGTGTTCATTCCGACAGCTCGGTTGGCGATACGCCGGCGTCGCAGCCGGGCCGCATCGTTGAACTGGTTCCGTGCGACGACGTGTCGCACCTTTCCGAAATCGAACGCGACCGGAACCTGGGGCTGGCGTACTTCGGCCTGTCGCAGAAACAGACGGCCCCAGCGGCCGCCGCGGCCTATCGCGACCGCGCGCGGCCTCTGCTCGACGGCGTGCGCTCGCGCGGATGGCGCGAGGGCGAAGTCGCGGCGGCGCTGCTCAGGCTCTACCGCCCGCGCGACCCGGAAGCCTCCGTCAAGCTGGCGTTCGAGGCTCTCGAATCCGAAGGGCTCTCCCCCAAATCGCGGATCAACTGCCTGTTCTGCATCGCCGAGGTGGGCCTGCGTTCCGATCGGATCGACATGGCGCGGCCGGCCCTCGAAAAGCTTATCGCCCTGCGGCGCAACGCCGAGGACTGGCGGCTGTTGGCCATCTGCAAGCAACGCGGCGGGGATTTTGCCGAGGCGCTTCACGACCTCGAGCGGGCTGCTTCGATCGCCCCTTTCCGCCCCGACATTCGGGAGTCCCTTGGCGAGATGCACGAGTCGCTCGGAGACCACACAGCCGCTGAACGCGAGCGCTCGATCGCCAGGCGACTGCAATCCCGGAAGCCCGCGAAACAGTGACGATGACCTGCGGTACGGCCGGATCCTCGATTACGCGGACTCGTTGTTAGAATTCGGTTAATCCGCTTCCGCGAAGGTCGCCTTACGGCCATAATGTCAGGCGTACATGATGCCTCGCTCACCAACGCTATGGCACCCCCGGTCGCCCTTGCGTTTGGCAGAATTCCAGAATCTCGAATATGCTGCACGAGAAGAAAGTCGTCGTCGTCCTTCCGGCCTACAAGGCTGCCCAGACGCTCGAGCGCACTTATCGCGAGATCCCATACGACGTGGTCGACGAAGTGATCATGGTCGATGACGCCAGCACCGACGAAACGCTCGAGGTCGCCCGGCGGCTGGGCATCAAGTCGTTCGTTCATCGCGAGAACCTGGGCTACGGGGCCAACCAGAAGACGTGCTACCGCGAGGCCCTGGCGGCCGGGGCCGAAATCGTGGTCATGCTGCACCCCGACTACCAGTACGACCCGCGGCTGATCACCGCCATGGCCGCCATGGTCGGTTCCGGCGTTTACGACGTGGTACTCGGCTCGCGGATTCTGGGAAACACAGCCCTGCGGGGCGGCATGCCGGTTTACAAGTACTTCTTCAACCGCTGCCTCACGGCATTCCAGAACCTGCTCCTGGGCGCCAAGCTGTCGGAGTACCACACGGGCTATCGGGCATTTTCGCGCGACGTCCTGGAGACCCTGCCGCTGTTGGCCAACTCCGACGATTTCGTATTCGACAATCAGATGCTGACGCAGGCGATCGCCTTCCGTTTCGCCGTCGGCGAGGTGAGCTGCCCGGCCAAGTATTTCCCCGAGGCGAGCTCGATCAGCTTCCGCCGCTCGGTCGTTTACGGGCTGGGAGTGCTGGCGACGAGCATTCGCTACCGGCTTTGGAAGTGGCGGCTGGCCAAGATGCGGTTGTTCAGCCGGCGGCCGACATTGCGATTGTGTTGCTATTACGATCAGCCGCGGCCAAAGGAAACGGCGGCGACGCTAACGGCGAAGAGCGGATGATCGTGGGGGCGG